>NZ_JAFREK010000055.1:0-13533 GCF_017377535.1 Faecalibacterium sp. Marseille-Q4137 | reverse complement strand
AGCAGGTTGCAGAAAGCGAAAGCCGCATTGCCGCGCTGAAAGTCCAAAAACGGGAGCTGCTGGAAGCCATCAACGCCGGAAAGACCGCCCTGCATACGGTCAATGAAGTTCTGGAAACCCTCGACAATGCCGAGGGCTGGAGTACATGGGACGTAATGGGCGGCGGTTTGATGGCCGATCTTGCCAAGTATGAGGAACTGGACGATGCACAGGAACAAATCGAACAGCTTCAAGTGGAACTGCGGCGGTTCAAAACTGAACTTTCCGATGTTGAAATCACCGCAGACCTTCAGGTTACGGTGGACAGCTTTTTGAAATTTGCGGATTTCTTCTTTGACGGCCTCTTTGCAGACTGGGCAGTTCTGGATCACATCAATCAGGCACAGAGCAGGGTGGAAAACACCAAGGGTCAAATCAAGCGAGTCCTCGCACTTCTGAAAAAGATGCGCGAAGATATTGACGTCCAAATCGCTGACGAAAAAGAAAAGCAGGAGCAGCTTGCGGTGGAAACCGAGCTGTAAGGTTAGAGCGTTCGCTTATGTAATATGCTCAATTCGACAACTCGGAATTTGACAAAGGAACGTGACCATATGAAAAACAACAGCCCGCAAAAGCACGCTTTCATTTCTTGTCTCATCTTGGTAACAGGAATATTGCTCGTGGTAATAGGCGCAATGACAACAAAGGAGTACAAAATCAACCTGTGCCTGTTAATCGGTGCAATAGTTGTTATTGGCGGCATTGTATATCATCTCATTATGATGAAATGTCCTTATTGTGGCTGCTCGCTTGTTGGTTATAGACCAATCCCTAAAGAGTGCCCAAAGTGTCATAAAAAGTTTGAATAATAATCGATCTTTATTACACCCTTTGCGGGCAACCCCAAAACGGTTGCCCGCTATTTTTATACCCTAAAATCTGAAGAAGGAGGCCAAAATGCCAAGCAAAACCGAAGAATACCTCGCCCTTGCCCAGCGCACGGCGAACGGCTTGACCCGGTATTGGGAAAGCTGGACGGACTACCTGACCACCGCATCCCGACTGTACAAGTATCCCTTTGCGGACCAGTTGATGATCTACGCCCAGCGCCCGGATGCCACCGCCTGCGCCGACTTTGACATCTGGAACAACCGGATGAACCGTTATGTGCGCCGGGGTGCCAAGGGCATCGCCCTGCTGGACGAATCCAGCGGATTCCCCCGGCTGCACTACGTCTTTGACGTAAGCGACACCGGGGTGCGCCGCAATTCCCGTGACCCGGAGGTGTGGCAGTACAACAATGACCTGAAACAACCGGTTTCAGAAATGCTCGCCGCCACCTACGGCGTCAGCGGAGAGCGTGTCAGCCAGCAGCTTGCCGATGTTGCCGGGAAACTGGTGGCAGATTACTGGGACAACAACGGCGGGGATATCCGCGCCATCGTTGACGGCTCGCTGTTGATGGATTATGATGAAGCCGGGGTGGAGATGCAGTTCAAGTCCGCCGCCGCCATCAGCGTCACCTACACGCTGCTGGAACGCTGTGGATTCGAGCCTGCCGGGTGGTTCGACAAGGACGATTTTCAGGCGATCTACAATTTTTCCACCCCGGATAGTGTCTATGCCCTCGGCGCAGCCGTCAGCGACATGAGCCGGGAGGTGCTGCGGAACATCGAGCGCACCGTCAAAACAACCATTCGCCGCCGCAATGCAGAAAGGAGCCAATATGAATACGAACAGCAGGAACGTGACCTACTCGACCGTCGGGGACTACCAGCTCCCGAACCTGATTCTGAACCAGCCCCGGAAGCCGCTGGGCAAGTACGGCAGGCTGCGCCGGACGTACCTGAAGGAGCATCGCCCGGTGCTGTACCACACGATGCTCCTGAATGGGAGCCTGTACCCGCACCTGATGGAGGTGGAGCAGACGGCAGAAAGCCGGATGCAGCAGACCATGGCGCAGCTTCTGAAACAGAACCCGGCCCCGGACAAGGAGCAGAATCAGATGGCTTGGGTGCAGCACATGAACAGCCTGAAAGTACAGGCAGAGGAACTGGTGCTGACGGAGCTGATCTACAGCTAAGTTTTCTGGATGCTGTCCTCCCCACCGAAGCCCAGCAAATCGAAAAAATCGACCGAGCGGAGAGCGAAAAAACGCCCTCCGCTTTTGTTTTGTCGCAGGCTGAAATTGAAAACGAACTGCGTAAGCACGGTTCGGGATTTACGGGCGGCAAGCAGCGCATTATGGCGCTGTACCAGATCCAGCCTGACCGCAAACTCCGTGCCAAAGCACTGGCAAAGGAGTACGGCATTGGTGGGCACTCCCACGATTTTCTGGACGGAAGCCGGGGCTTTGTGAATCACGACTGGAAGGGTCTGGAATTTGACCATTACCCCGACCACCAGAAAATCACCCTGAAATGGGCGCAGGTGGAAAAGTATATCGACCTGATGATCCAGTCCGACCGCTACCTGACGGATGAAGAAAAGGAGCAGCGTACCACTGTACCGGAAGAAAACGGCTACAAAGTCGGTGACGATGTAATGGTTGATTTGCCCACTGGAACCATCGAGGGCACCATTGGCTATATCGGCGAAACGGATGTTCGCATCGACACCAGTGCACACGGACAGTCGTGGGATAACGAAGTTATCAACAAACGACAATTCGAGGACGGTCTGCGGCAGAATGAACCTAGCCAGCGTGTGGATGAAATGCTGGCGCAGGCAGAAACCATCTACAAGGAATCCGAGGTGCCGGAATATGAGCGTTTTTCTGTCCGCGAAGTGGTCGGAGGTGCGTCCCCGCTTTTTGCTATCTGGGATGATCTCAATGAGGGCTACTATGCAAATGACAACGGAATGGCGCAATTTCCAGACAAGGAGCAGGCCGAATCCTATTGCACCGCTTTGAAAAAAGAGACGGATGAACGAACCGCCGCCGATTGGCTTGCAGTGGAAAAGGCAAAGTTTTTGGCGGAAAATGAACCTGTTCTCGCTCTCCCAAAAGAGCGTGATTACCGTGTGGGCGATACAATCCGTCTGGACGGTAAGGATTTTACGGTCGAAACTGTCGGAACTCTGAACATCCAGCTTCGTGACCCGGATGAGGTCTATCCGGTTGCCCGCTCGGAAAGCAATGAAAATCTGGAACGGCTGCTGCGCCAGCCGGGCAACATCCATCTGCACAACCTGACTGTCAATCTCACTCCTGCGCATGAGCCGGACGAGGACAAACCGCCGCTTACGGACGAAGAACTGGACGAACTCCCCATCTCTACTGTGATGGACGGAAAAGTGCAGACCTTCCCGGATGCCGCTGCCTTGGATGAAGCTCTGAATGCTGAACCTGCGCCGGAGCCTGCTGGGAACTTCCGCATCACGGACGACCATCTGGGCGAGGGCGGCGCAAAGCTGAAATATGCGAGAAATATCGAAGCCATCCGCACCCTGTTCAAGCTGGAACAGGAACACCGGGGTGCCACCGCCGAGGAACAGCAGGTGCTTTCCCAGTATGTGGGCTGGGGCGGTCTGGCAGATGCCTTTGACTCCGGCAAAGACAGTTGGGCAAAAGAGTACGTCGAACTGAAAGGACTGCTCTCCGAGGACGAATACGCCGCCGCTCGTTCCAGTACCCTGAACGCCCACTACACCAGCCCCACCGTTATCCGTGGTATCTACGATGCGGTGGAACGCATGGGTTTCCGCAGCGGTAACATTCTGGAGCCTAGTCTGAGTGTAGGCAACTTCTTTGGAATGCTGCCGGACAGCATGGCAGACAGCCGGCTGTACGGCGTGGAACTGGACAGCATCACCGGGCGCATTGCCAAGATGCTGTATCCGCAGGCTGACATTACTGTTGCCGGTTTTGAGACCACAGACCGGCGTGACTTCTACGATCTGGCGGTGGGCAACGTACCCTTCGGCAACTACAAGATCAACGACAAGGCGTACAACAAGTTGGGATTCTCCATCCACAACTACTTTTTCGCCAAGGCTATCGACCAAGTGCGTCCGGGCGGCATCGTGGCGTTTGTCACCAGCCGCTACACCATGGACAGCAAGGACAGCACCGCCCGCAAGCACATGGCAGAGCGTGCTGACCTGTTGGGTGCTATCCGTCTGCCGAATAATGCGTTTCGCGCCAATGCTGGCACGGATGTTGTCAGCGACATTATCTTTTTGCAAAAACGTGACCGCCCCATTGACCATGAGCCGGACTGGGTGCAGTTGGGCAAAACAGAAGATGGCTTTGCCATCAACCAGTATTTCGTAGACCACTCGGAGATGATTCTGGGCGTACTCTCCACCGAAAGCACCCAGTATGGACGAGAGGAATTGACCGTTGCTCCCATCGAGGGTGCAAACCTTGCAGACCAGCTTGCAGAAGCGGTACAGCATATTGATGGGCAATACACCGCCGCCGAGGTGGACACCCCTGACATTGCCGAGGAAGAAACCACCCGGCGCACCCTGCCTGCCGACCCGGAGGTGAAGAATTTCTCCTACACGGTGGTGGACGGCGAGGTGTTCTACCGGGAAAATTCCGTGATGACGCAGGTGGAGCTGTCCGACACCGCCAAGGGCCGTGTCACCGGCATGGTGGAACTGCGGCAAATCGTCAACGAGCTGATTCAGCAACAGTTGAATGACTTCCCGGACGAGGACATCAAGGCAACGCAGGAGCGTTTGAATGCCGCTTATGATGCCTTTACCGCCCAATATGGCTTGCTGAATGACCGTAAAAACGGCAGATTATTTGAGCAGGATTCCTCCTACTATCTGCTGTGTTCGCTGGAAAATCTGGACGAGCAAGGGCAGCTTAAATCCAGGGCAGCGATGTTCACCAAGCGCACCATTCGCCCGGAGCGCACCGTCACCAGTGTGGATACCCCCAGCGAAGCGTTGGCGGTATCTATTGGTGAGCATGGCAAAGTGGACTTGCCCTATATGGCAGAACTGCTGGGCACACCCGGCGAGTATGGGCGCATTACCACCGAACTCTCCGGCGTGATCTTCAAAGACCCTGCCGCCGACCCCACCGACCCGGAAGCGGGCTGGCAGATGGCAGACGAATACCTGTCCGGCGATGTTCGGGCAAAGCTGCGGATGGCGCAGTTTGCGGCAGAGACCAACCCGGAGTTTTCCGTCAATGTGGAGGCACTGACCAAGGCGCAGCCCAGAGAACTGGAAGCCTCTGAAATTGATGTGCGCTTGGGTGCCACATGGCTGGACCCGGACATTATCCAGAAGTTTATGACCGAAACCTTCCAGATTCCCTACTATCTGCGCCATGCAGTCAAAGTGAGATATTCTCCGTATACCGCCGAGTGGCGTGTGGAGGGCAAGACCGCCACCGGGCGGAGTGACATTATTTCGTCCGAGACCTACGGCACATCCCGTGCCAATGCCTATAAGATTCTGGAGGAGACCCTGAACCTGAAAGATGTCCGCATCTACGACACCATCGAGGATGCCGAGGGCAAACCGAAGCGTGTGCTGAACAAGCGGGAAACCATGCTGGCACAGCAGAAACAGCAGGTCATCAAGGACGCTTTTGCAAACTGGGTCTGGCAGGACCCCCAGCGGCGCATAGCGCTGGTGAAACAGTACAATGAGTTGTTCAACAGCACCAGACCCCGTGAATACGATGGCTCCCACATCCATTTTGTCGGTATGAACCCGGAGATCACCCTCCGAGAGCACCAGCGCAACGCCATTGCTCATGTGCTTTATGGCGGCAATACGCTGCTTGCACACGAAGTTGGTGCGGGCAAGACCTACGAAATGGCGGCATCCGCTATGGAAGCAAAACGGCTGGGACTGTGCCAGAAAAGTCTTTTTGTCGTACCCAACCATTTGACGGAGCAGTGGGCATCGGAGTTTCTGAACCTCTACCCGAATGCCAAGCTGTTGGTGGCACGGCGCAAGGACTTTGAGACCGCCAACCGCAAAAAATTCTGCGCCCGTATCGCCACCGGCGATTACGATGCCGTCATCATCGGACACAGTCAGTTTGAACGAATCCCGCTGTCCTTTGAGCGGCAGGAGCGCATTATTCAGGAGCAAATTTATGAAACGCTTGCCGCCATCAACGAGCTGAAAGTCCACGCAGGCGAAAATTTCTCCATCAAGCAGATGGAAAAGACCCGGAAAACGCTGGAAACCAAGCTGGAAAAACTGCGCTCCGATGAGCGTAAGGACGATGTAATTACCTTTGAGCAACTGGGCGTTGACCGCCTGTTTGTGGACGAGTCACACGCGTTCAAAAATTTGTTCCTCACAACAAAAATGCGTAATGTCGCAGGATTATCCACCAGTGAAGCCCAGAAATCTTCCGATATGTTTGGCAAGTGCAGATACTTGGACGAGATCACCGGCGGGCGGGGCGTGGTGTTTGCCACGGGCACGCCCGTGAGCAATTCCATGACCGAGTTGTACACGGTCATGCGCTACCTCCAGTACAGCACCTTGCAGCAGAAAAAGCTGACCCACTTCGACTGCTGGGCATCTACCTTTGGAGAGACCACCACCGCCATCGAACTGGCCCCGGAGGGCACCGGCTATCGGGCAAGAACGAGATTTGCAAAGTTCTTCAATTTGCCGGAACTGATGTCCATGTTCAAGGAGGTTGCGGACATTAAAACATCTGACCAGCTTCATCTGCCTGTGCCCGAAGCAAAGTTTGAAACCGTGGTGGCAAAGCCGTCAGAAATTCAAAAAGAGATGGTGCAGGAACTGAGCAAACGTGCCGCAGATATTCACTCCGGCATCGTGGATGCGTCCGTGGACAATATGCTCTGCGTCACCAACGATGGGCGTAAGATCGGCTTGGATGTTCGCCTGATGAACCCCATGCTGCCGGACGACCCCAACAGCAAGCTGAACGTCTGTGTGCAGAACGTGCTGAAAATCTGGGAAGATGGCAAAGACCAGAAGCTGACACAGCTTTTGTTCTGCGACCTCTCCACTCCGAAAAACGACGGCAACTTTAATGTGTACGATGATATTCGCAAAAAGCTGATCGCCGCCGGCGTGCCGGAAAACGAGATCGAGTTTATCCACAACGCCGATACCGAAGCGAAAAAGGCAGCTTTGTTCTCCAAAGTGCGCTCCGGCGATGTGCGAGTTTTGCTCGGAAGTACAGCGAAAATGGGAGCAGGCACCAACGTGCAGTCCCGGCTTGTGGCGGTGCATCACTTGGACGTTGGCTGGAAGCCCAGCGACATGACCCAGCGCAATGGTCGCATCATCCGGCAGGGCAACATGAACAAGGAAGTCAAGGTGTTCAACTACGTCACCGAAGGCACATTTGATTCGTACCTTTTTCAGACCCTTGAGAATAAACAGCGTTTCATCTCGCAAATTATGACTTCTAAATCCCCGGTTCGCTCCTGCGATGATGTAGATGAACAGGCATTGTCTTATGCAGAAATCAAGGCTCTGTGTGCCGGCAATCTTCTCATCAAAGAGAAGATGGATTTGGATGTGCAGGTCGCAAAGCTGAAGGTGCTGAAAGCCGACCATCAGAGCCAGAAGTTCCGTTTGGAAGATAAGCTGTTGACGAAGTTCCCGGCTGACATTCAGGAAACGAACGCCCACATTGCCGGGTTGAAAGCGGACGCACAGCTTGCCGCCGCCCACCCGCAGGGCAAGGAGGAGTTTTGCGGCATGGTCATTAAGGGTGTTGCCTACGACGAGAAAAAGACCGCCGGCGAGCGTCTGGTTCTTGCCTGTTCCGAGCTGCCCAACGCCGAGGAAAAAGTCATCGGCAACTACCGGGGCTTTGAGCTTTCTCTGCGGTTCGATGCTTTCCGCACGGAGTATCAGGCACTTTTGAAAGGGCAGCGAAAGTACACGGTGCCTTTGGGCAACGACCCGCTGGGCAACATCATCCGTCTGGATAATTCCCTGAACAGCTTCCCGGAGCGCATCACCGCCGCCGAGAATGAGCTGACCACCCTGCATCAGCAGCAGGCGGCGGCGCAGGTCGAGGTGGAAAAGCCGTTCCCGCAGGAAGAGGAACTGGCGCAGAAATCTGCACGGCTGGCCGAGCTGAATGCACAGCTGGATGTGGACGAAAAACAGCATGATGAGCCGGAACAGGAAGAACCGAAAAAGGAGGATGCCCCGCGCCCCTCTGTGCTGGCTGCGCTGGAAGATAAGGCTGATAAGGTAGAACCCGTCAAACCGTTCAAATCTTATTTCGACAAGGAGGAACGATAACGTGCGGAATCGGGAGTACCGATTGTTTATTCGTGTCACCGCAGAAGAACGGCATCGCATCTGTGAAAAAATGTATGGCATGGGGATTCACAGCCTGAGTGCCTATATCCGCAAAATGGCGCTGGATGGGTATTGTCTGAACCTTGATCTGCCACAGCTGCGGAAGATGTCCTACCTTCTTCAGAATTGCAGCAATAATCTGAATCAGATGGCGAAGCGTGTCAATGAAAGCAATCAGCTGTATGCCGCAGACCTTGAGGACTTGCGCACCCGGCTGGATGAGCTGATTGAGATTGGTCGGCAGATCCTTTCCCGGCTGGCAGAGCTCTAAAATTTTCCCCGCAGTTGGAGGACTGTGGGGGTACATAAGGGTTGACATCCTTGCAAGGCAGATGTCGATACCTTTATAATAGGGGCGAAAAAGAAAGGTTGGTGTCTGATATGAGGTTTTTGTTCAAGATGATGCTTGCTCCGATCTCTCTGTTCGTGGCTTTTCTGGCTTTGATGGCAAAGTGGCTTCTTACTCTGTCCAGCTATGTTGTCGCGCCGTTGATGCTGTATATTTTCGGCTGCGGCATCTACACCGTCTACCGCCAGACTTGGGATCAGTTCCTGATTCTGCTGGTTGCTGAATTTCTCTGCTTTGTCCTTTTTGTCGGCGCAACTGCGATGGTGGAGGGCGTTGAACGATTCAGCGGCTGGCTCCGGGACGTTATTTGATTTTGAATCTTCTGCCGCCTTCGGGCGGCTTTTTCGTTGAAGGGGGGGATCTGCTCTGGCCGCTACTCGTCTGATTGCACTGCATCAGCACAAAGGAAAATCTATTGCCGCCTGCCTGAAAGACCGCACCGGCTATGCGCAGAATCCCGACAAGACTGAAAGGGGCGAACTTGTCAGCAGCTATCAATGCAGCCCGCTTACCGTGGATGAGGAGTTTATGCTCACAAAGAAGCTGTACGAGCAGGCCACCGGGCGCAGCCAGAAAAGCAATGTGATTGCCTATCAGATACGGCAATCCTTCCGGTCCGGTGAAATCACAGCAGCGGAAGCAAATCAAGTTGGCTACGAATTGGCCTCCCGATTTCTGAAAGGCAAACACGCTTTTATCGTCGCCACCCATACCGACCGGGAGCATATCCACAATCATATTATCTATAACTCGACCGCTTTGGATGGCACCCGGAAATTTCGGGATTTTTTCTTCTCTGGGCTGGCAGTGCAGCGATTGAGCGACCTGATTTGTCTGGAGCATCAGCTCTCCGTAATTGAAAAGAAGCCTTACCGAGAACGGCAGAAGCGCATCACTTACCCGCCAAAGGAAAGCAACCGCGACCGGCTGTGCAGTGTCATCGACGAAATTTTGCAGCAGAAGCCCACCGACTACGAAGATTTTCTGCAAAAGCTGGAACAGCAGGGCTATGAAATCAAGCGCGGCAAATACACCTCGGTCAAAGGCGCACGGCAGAAACGCTTTATCCGGTTCAAGACACTGGGTGCCGGGTACAGCGAGGACGAAATCAAAGCTGTGCTGGCTGGCAAAGTGGAGCACCACCCCCGCCAGAAACAGCTACCCAAAGAGCAGCCGTTTCAGCTGCTGGTCGATATTCAGGCAAAACTTGCTGAAGGCAAAGGCGGCGGCTATGAACGTTGGGCGAAAAAGTATAATCTGAAAGAAATGTCCAAGACGCTGATTTTTCTGCAAGAGCAGAAAATCGGCAGTGCGGATGAGCTGAAAGAGCTTTCAGATGCTGCACTTTCACACTATCACGAACTGGGCGATTCTATCAAGGCCGCAGAGCAGCGCATGACCGAGATTGCCGTCCTCCGGGCGCACATCGTCAACTACGCCAAGACCCGGCCAGTGTATGATGCTTACCGCAAATCTGGGTATAGTCCCAAATTTCTGGAAGCACACCGGGAGGAAATAACGTTGCACCGAGCTGCCAAAGACGCTTTTGATGAAACAGGATTGAAAAAGCTGCCGAAGGTAAAGGAGCTGAACGCGGAGTATTCTGCTTTGCTCACCAAGAAAAAAGCACTCTATCCAGAGTACCGAAAGGCACGGGATGAGATGCAGGAGATCGTAAAAGCGCAGAAGAATGTAGAGCTGTTCTTTGCAGAGGAAAAGGACGGCAAGGAAAAAGAACAAACCCGATAAGCCAAGGCCGCCGAGAGTCTGACCTTTTATGGTCGGTTCCCGGCGGTCTTTTTTAGTTTATGTAGCAGCGATCTTGCGTCACGAGCCAATCCTCGCACAACCGCTGGGCTTCGTCCATGGTTTTGCAAGTGCAGTTGAACAGCCTGCCGTGCAGCGAACAGTAAGTGTACCGAACTTTCGGTACGCCGTTTTCGTCCTGAAACTTCGTGTAGCGTTCCTCACCGGGCATCAGATAAAGCTGTTCCATCTCTGCATCCGTCCTCTCTTTTTCGTGTGTCAGGCACACAACGTTTTTATTTTACCACGAATGCCGGGACTGTGCCATTGACGCTTGCACCAAAAAGCATTCGGGATTTTCGGAGAGAGTGTGCATTGACACGCAGCAGAAGCGTTCCGCAGGAATGCGCAGCCTGCATCCATTGGATGCAGAACGCATGGGGTTTGGGCACCGCCCAACAAGCATTTTGCAACGCAAAATAGCATTTGTGCGCACAAATGCACTGCTTGCCGCTTCAATGAACAGTACAGATGTATGTGCTCAAAGCATATAGCATATATGAGAGACAACCAATTCATACTTAAGCATAACATTTGAAATCGCAATCTTCTCAGCAGTTTACCTCCCATGCATGATCTGGATCATACATAGCAGTATTTCGCGTCCATTCCCCATTGTCCGGATTAATGCTACAGGAGGCTATGCATTTGTTACCAGTACAGACCAACACATAGATTTCCCAGCATTCTCCAGCCTCCCAGTAGCTTCTTTCACCTTGAATGTACCTCACATCAAGGTCTTCTGGTACTCCCAGACCTCTTGCCATATCCTTCAGCTGTTCTTCCGTCAGCATACTATTCAGGTATTCTTCCTTTGAAGCAAACCGATATTCGTAATCCTCTCCCGGCATTCTCATTGTCTCAGTAAAAATACCGTTTTCTTCTTTGTAGACAACCCGATAATCCAAATCCGAGGTCGCAATGTGGTTTTCATCGACCTTTTCCGGAAAATAGCCGTACACTGAAGTCGATGTATAATTTCCATCATTTACACCAAACAATACAGTCGTTGGTTCGCTCGCCGAATATCCGATTTCAAAGTCCAAAAAAGTTTTATTGCCCAGCGTAATAAAGCTCTCTGAAAAATCCATCTGTTCGGCCCCAGATACCTTTGCCGGTCCGCCCGTTACATCTCCATTCAGAGCAATTTCTTCGACCGAACCATCCGATTTCAGGTAGTAAAGCTTCACCGACTCCCATGTCTGGTATTCGTCATTCCGGATTCCCAAAAATCCAAAGGCTTCCTGTTTTCCATCCCCATCATAATCGTTCACGATGACATAACGCTCGTTTTCTGCATATTCAGCGTCCGCCGCCACCCCATCTATTGCATTCTGGAATATTGCAGTTGTGTCCAGCGGCTCATCATTTTCATTAAGGCCCAGCAAGGCTCTCAGTTCTTCGCAGGCTTTCTCTATTTTTTCTTGTAATGCCTTAAGCATCTGCTCTGTGATTTCTTTAAATTTACTCCAGTCAATAGAGTCCAAAATATTTTGAGCTGACTCATAATCTGACAATGCAGCTTCATTTGCGTTGGTCACCTCGTTGACTTCTGCACGACCCACATAGGCTTCTGCACGTGTGTAGGGCTGTTCCACTGCCTTTTCGATAGCTGTGGTATAGTCTGTCTTTGCATCATCATACTGTTTCAAAACCACATAAGCTTCTGCACGGCCCATATATGCTGAGATATTCTCCGGATCAAGACCAATAGCTTCTGTAAAGGATGCTACAGCTTCCGTATAGTTCAGCTCGGTCAAATACTTCTGACCAAGTTCTACCTTCTCCATTGCCTTTGCAGCTTTCGAGGTACAGGCCGTAAAAAAGACCATTGATAAGAGGAGTACACCAATCAATATCTCTTTACACTTTTTCATAACCGAAGTCCTTTCTTATTTATCCTCTCGATACTCAATTTTGAACGAACCAATCATATTGCTGCTCATGTCCCACTCATAAATTGGCTGAGACAAATTATTTTTTTTCCCTTCCATTACCATATCTGTCGCATCGATCGACTCTGACTTTCCACTATAAGATATAAAGTCCATTATGGCTTTTGTATATCTTGTTCCAGTTGGAACATAAATATAAAGCGTATCAGATGTTTTTTCAACACGACTAACGGGATTACTCAGAAAAACGGTTTCAATAATTTGGGGTCTCCAATCAACTCCCGCCCATTTCTGAATCTCGTTCTCATATATCTGAAAATAGCTACCGTATTTCGACTCGAGTGCTTCCCATTGTGCTGCCAATGCCTCTGCTTCTTGCATTTGTGCCTCTGTCACATGATTTACATCAATTCTCTCCGCCAATCTACTATTAGCCTCTGCTGCTTTCTGAAATTCCAAATACGCTTCTTCTATTTCTGGATACTCTTTTTTTAATGTATAGCCAGCAATTATGCCCGCTATAGCCTCCGCATCAAGATTAGAAGGATAGTTGACGATGGCGTTCATTTGACGGCTTCCAGCTTGCACAGTCAGTTGCATTTTTGTAACATCCCCGTTTTCATCAGCATAGTTCCATACATATGTTCCACCAACTGAACTTTCGTCCTGTGCAGAAGAGTCTTTCTGATTTTCCGCCGTCATATCCACACCAAGCTCTGCTAACATTGCGTAGTCATCCAGTGCTTTATCATACAATCCAAGTCTTATGCAAATTTCTGCGTGCAACTGCAGTACCTTGATTTTCAGCTCCCGAATAAAGGTATCCGCAATATTTTCCTTCATTCCAATATCATCTTCATCCAGCAGGTCGATTGCCACGCTGTAATCGCTCTCGGCAGAGGTCGTCTCATCAGTCAGTTCGTACACTTCTGCACGGCCCATATATGCCTGTGCCTGTGTATACGGCATTTCATCGGTTTTCCCTATGACTTCTGTATAGTCTGCCTTTGCATCATCGTACTGTTTCAAACCCTTATACGCTTCTGCACGACCCATGTAGGCTTCGATGTTAGATGGGTCAATCTTTATCACTTCGGTAAATGCGGCAATAGCTTCAGTATAGTTTGCCTCCGTCAGATATTTCTGGCCAAGCTCGATTTTTTCTGTTGCGTTCGCCGCTTTTGAAGCACAGGCAGTCAGTAATATTACTACTAACCC
>NZ_JAFREK010000054.1:0-13675 GCF_017377535.1 Faecalibacterium sp. Marseille-Q4137 | reverse complement strand
GAACTGGAAATGGAGGTGTCGCTGGTATGATGAAGCCTTCTACGTTCGGTTTCCTTGTGGTGCGCGGCGTGCGCAACCTGGGCAAGCACTGGGCCATGACCATTGCTTGCATCGCCTCCCTGAGCGTCTGTATGACCCTGAACACCTTTGCCACGCTGGCGGAAGTCAATGTGGACAGCATGGTGAACTATCTGGGCCAGCAGAACGAAATGGTGGTCTATGTGGACCCCGAAGCCGACGATGCCACCATCCAGTCGGTAGGGGAGCGCATCACTGCCACCCCGGGCGTGAGCCGGGTGCAGTACATGTCCAAGGAGGACGTGCTCAACCAGTACCGTGGGTACATGGCGGATTACGCCGTCCTGCTGGACGAATTTGAAAATGATAACCCCTTCAAGGCCAACTACCGTGTCTCTCTGGCGGATCTGAGCCAGATGCAGGCCATGAGCCAGAACTTCCAGAGCATTCCGGGCGTGTACAGTGTTACCGCCCCCATTGAGATGACCCAGACCTTTGTGGAGGTCCAGCGGGCCGTGACCAAGGTGGGCCAGATCGTGATCCTGGTGCTGATGGCGGTCAGCATCATCACGGTGGGCAGCACCATCCGCCTGAGCGTTTTTGCCCGCCGCCGTGAGATCGAGATCATGAAGTATGTGGGCGCGACCAACCACCTTGTCACCCTGCCCTTTTTTGTGGAGGGCCTGACCATGGGCCTGATCTCCGGTGCCATCACCTCGGTAGCCGGTATCTTCGGCTATGCCTACATCGTGCAGGCCTCCAGCACGCTGGGCGGGTTGTGGCAGCTGCTCATGGGCACCGCCATGGTGCCTGTGGATGCCGTCTGGCCCACCATCCTGACGTACAGTCTGGCCGGTGGTGCGCTGGTGGGTGCGCTGGGCAGCATGTTCTCCATCCGCAAGCATCTGAATGTGTAAGCGAAAGGAGCCTTCTCTGTGAAACAAGCAAAACACTCTGCGGGCTTCCGCCTGCACCTCATGTATACCCCCACCCACGCAAAACCCGCCCCCGGGCACAGCCGGGCCATGCGCGCCGCCAGCCTGTTTCTGGCAGCGGCCTGCCTGCTGCTGAGCGTTTCGGTCTACCCGGCCACGGCGGCTACCAGCATGTCCAGCCTGCAGAACAAGCTGGATAAGCTCTCCCAGTCCATTGTACAGCACAAAAAGGAACTGTCCAATGCAAAAAAGAAGGAGCAGGCCGCCAAGGCGCTGGAATCGGAGCTGAAGGAAAAGGTCACGGTGGTCCAGAGTCAGATCAGCGTGCTGAAGGGCCAGATCGCCGAGGTGCAGAACAGCATCGGCCTGAAGGAACAGGAGATCGCCGCCAAGGAGCAGCAGATCACCGAAAAAGAAGCGGAGATCGCCGACCAGTGGGGGGATTTCAAGCAGCACATGGCCGCCATGCAGGAGCTGCGGGACGGCGGCAGCGTTGCCATGCTGTCCGCGGTGAACGACCTGTATGAGCTGCTGACCTTCAACGAGGTCATGCAGGACATTTCCATCAAGGACACCGAGATCCTGGACAACATGAAGAACGCCAAGGAAGCGCTGGAAAGCGATAAGCTGACGCTGGAATCCCAGCGCAGCGAGCTGCAAAGCAAAAAGGCAGATCTGGATGCCCAGAACAGTCAGATGCGTGCCAAGCAGAACGAGCTCAACTCCAGCGTGGCCGCCGCCCAGATGAGCGCTGCCGAGGCGCAGCAGGCCCAGAAGGACGCGCAGGCCGCCATTGAATCGGACGAGATGAACTATGAGGCGGTCAAGAAGCAGATCCAGAAGATGATCGCTGCGGCCGCTGCCTCCAAGCCCACTCTGAGCTTTACCGGTTTCATCTGCCCGCTCAAGAGCTATAGCCGCATTTCCAGTGAGTACGGCTGGCGCAAGAACCCCGTTACGGGGGTCAACAAGCTCCACGCCGGTACCGACTTTGCCGCCCCGGGCGGCACGCCCATCTATGCAGCCGCCAGCGGTTATGTGCAGGTGGCGGGCTGGTCCAGCGGCGGCTACGGCAACTATGTCATCATCTACCACGGCAAAATGTCCGATGGCAACCAGTACAGCACCCTGTACGGCCACATGCGGTCGGTCGCCACCTCGGCGGGCAAGTATGTCCAGCAGGGCGAGATCATCGGCTATGTGGGCAGCACGGGCAACTCTACCGGCAACCACCTCCATCTGGAGGTCTGGAAGGGCGGCTCCAAGGCCAATGCCGTCAACCCCCGTGGTTATATCCCCATGAAATAATCTGCATTGTATCAAAGGAGGCCGTCAGGGCTTATGAAGGAAGAAAAACGCAAGCGCATCCTGCGCGTGGGCTGTCTGATCCTGGCAGGGATCTTTGCACTTTCCATGCTGGGCAGCGTGGTTATGATGCTGCTGGTCTGACAGAGGAGGGAAGAAGATGAACCGTAAGATATCGGTCGGCATGGCGGTCAGCATCGTCATCCTGGCCATGACCGTTACCTTTTCCATTACCATGCTGGTGGCGATGCGCCTGTTTGACAGCACCGTTTCCAGTGTGAAGGAAAAGGAAAGCATGTACAACAAGATCGCTGAGGTGGACCGCTATGTCCGCAGCAACGATTACTATCCCATCGATGAGACCACCCTCTACGACCGCCTGACGGCTGGCTACCTGCTGGGCACCGGCGACAAGTACGCCCGCTATTTCAGCGCCACCGCCTATACGGAGCTGATGAATACCCAGAACGGCACCCTGATCGGCATTGGCGTGGAGCTGGCTGTGGATCAGTCCGGCTATGCCAAGGTCATCAAGGTCTACGATGAATCCCCCGCCAAGGAGGCAGGCATTCAGGTCGGCAACTACATCACCGCTGTGGACGGCACCGATGTCAAGAGCATGAGCAGCGTGGATGCCATCCAGACCCGCCTGCGCGGCGAGAGCGGCACCACCGTCAATGTGACCTGGCTGGACAGCGAGGCCGCCGAGCATACCGCTGACCTGACCCACTCCGGCTACAGCTCCACCACCGTGGATTACCAGATGGTGCAGGGCAATGTGGGCTACATCCGGATTCGCCAGTTTGATTCCACCACCCCCAGCGAGCTGGATTACGCCATCCGCAGCCTGAGCGCCAGCGGCGCGGGCAGCCTGGTGTTTGATCTGCGCGACAACGGCGGCGGCCTGCTGGACGATGCCATTCAGTGCATCGACCTGATCGCCCCGGAGGGCACGCTGGCCTTTGCTGAGGACAAGAACGGCACCCAGACCCTGCTGGGCACCAGCACCAGCGAATCCCGGATCGATCTGCCCGTGGTCTGCCTGGTCAACGGCAGCACCGCCAGCGCGGCGGAGCTCTTTGCCAGCAGCCTGCGCACCCTGAATGGTGCCCGTCTGGTGGGCACCACCACGCAGGGCAAGGGCACCATCCAGAGCAGCCCCCAGCGCCTGTCCGATGGCAGTGCTGTGGTGGTTACCGTGGCAAAGCTGGTCTGCGGCGACGGCAGCTGCTTTGACGGCACCGGCCTGACCGTGGATGTGGAGCGGCCCCTGACTGCGGACGAGCAGACCGCATACTATGATTACACTGTGGAGAACGATCCCCAGATCCAGCGTGCCGTGAGCACCGCCCAGCAGATGAGCGGTACCACCACCGTGAGCGGTGTCAACGAAGCGGCTTCCAGTGAAGCTGCCGACAGTGCCGCCGCCGAGAGCGTAGCGGAAGGGGACGCTGAGGCTGCATCTGCTGAGAGTACTCCGGCAGAGACCGCGCCCGCCGAAAGTGAAGCAGCAGGGGAGAGCACTGCATCCAGTAGTCAAGAATAAGAGGACAACCCTCTCCGTCAGCGCTGACGCGCTGCCACCTCTCCCGAAGGGCGAGGTCTTGGCAATTCATGCAAAGTTTGCGGTTTTGTCAAAAGCTCCCCCTTTGGGGGAGCTGGCGAGCGAAGCGAGACTGAGAGGGTTATTTTGGAACAGAAAGGATAGAGCCATGCCCGAACTGACCGACCTGTCTTATGTGCGCGCCCTGTGCGAAAAATATGATTTTGCCCTCTCCAAGGGCTTTGGCCAGAACTTTATCGTCAACCCCGGCCTGCCCCCCAAGATCGTGGATGCCAGCGGCGTGGACAAGCGCTACGGCGTGCTCGAGATCGGCCCCGGCATCGGCGTGCTGACCCGGGAGCTGGCAAAGCGGGCGGCAAAGGTGGTCTCCATCGAGGTGGACGAGCGTCTGCCACCCCTGCTGGCCGAGACCATGGCCGGTGTGGACAACTTCAAGCTGGTGCTGCAGGATGTGCTCAAGGTGGATCTGAAAGCCCTGATCGCGCAGGAGTTCCCCGGGATGCCGGTGGCGGTCTGCGCCAACCTGCCCTACTATATCACAAGCCCCATTGTGATGAAGCTGCTGGGTGACCGCCTGCCCATCGAGAGCCTGACCGTGATGGTGCAGAAGGAAGCTGCCGATCGTCTGGCTGCCGCCCCGGGCACCCGGGCCTCCAGTGCCATCAGCTGTGCGGTGAGCTATTACGCGACCTCTAAGATGATGTTCACCGCCGCCCCGGGCAGCTTTTACCCGGCCCCCAAGGTGACCAGCGCTGTGGTGCGGATGGAGATCCGCCCCACCCCCGCCGTGCAGGTGGAGGACGAGGAGGGCTACTTTGCCCTTGTCCGCGCGGCCTTTGGCCAGCGGCGCAAGACTGCCGCCAATGCCATTGCCAGCGGCCTGGGGATGCCCAAGGATGCCGTGACCGCTGCCATTGAAGCCGCCGGTTTCGATGCCCGCATCCGCCCCGAGGCCCTGACGCTGGAGGATTTTGCAAAGATCCAGAGCACGCTGGCCCGGTGACTTGTTTTAATAATTCGGTTTTCCAAAAGCAGGTGCTCTTCGCAAAGCGTGGAGCGCCTGCTCTTTTAGAATATAAAGCAAAAATACAGTGTCTTTTTGACAAGAACAATTCCGGTTGTTTTGTCCGCAGCATGGTCTGTTAAATTTCCTGCACGCTTTACCATGTAAAAGCAAATATATTTCATCGTTTTTGCGCGGCAGACTTTGCTTTTTGAAGAAAAAGCTGTGTGTGTTCCATTGACATCTTTTTATTTCAATGGTACAATATATGACGTGTTAAGGTTTTGCGGGAGGAGCACAGGTGCAGACAGAGGGGTCTGTTTCTGCGCTCTTTTGTATTCCCTGGCAATACAGGATTCAAAAAACCTCCGCAGAATAGTGGGAAAACAGCAGGACATCCCGCCCTGCACCATGCACTGAAGCACGGAATTATTATAGGGAGGAAAACACAATGAACAACAACTACGAGTCTCATGCAATCAGCCGCCGCAGCTTTCTGAAGGCTTCCGGTGTCGTTGGTGCCGCCGGCATTCTGGCCGCCTGCGGCGGCAACTCTGGCAGCAGCTCCACCGCCGCTTCCTCTGGTGCTACCAGCGCTCCCAACACCACCGGCGCTACCCCGCTGAAGGAGTTCATCTCCTGGGAGAGCACCAACCGTGAGCTGGAGAGCTGGAACATGCTGTACAGCCAGATGGCTTCCGACATGAATGTCACCACCAACCTGTGGGAAGGCCTGCTGAGCTTTGACTGCTACGGCAAGGCCGTGCCTTCCGTGGCCAAGGAGTGGAGCCACAATGAGGACTCTTCTGTTTGGACCTTCAACCTCCGCGACGATGTGGACTGGGTGGATGTGAACGGCGAGGTCAAGGCTCACCTGACCAGCAAGGACTTCCTCGTGGGTCTGGAGTGGGTGCTGAACGCAGCCAAGAACCAGGCCAACAACACCTCCATGCCCAACGAGACCCTGACCGGTGCTGCTGATTACTATCAGAAGACCAGCGATATGGGCGATGCTGCTGCCGACCTGACCTACCAGGATATGCTGGACGCAGGCGTGGGCGTTGAGGCTCCGGACGACTACACCCTGGTCTTCACCTGCAAGGATCCCTGCCCCTACTTCGATACCGTTGCTGCCTACACCAGCTTCTACCCCGTCTCTGAGGATCTGATCAACGAGCTGGGCATTGAGGGCTTCCGTGCCTGCGATTACACCAACATGTGGTACAATGGCCCCTATGTGGTGGAGGAGTTCATCAGCCAGAACACCAAGAGCTACATCCCCAACCCCAACTACTATGCAGCTGACGAGGTATCCCGCTTCGACCGCTTCACCGTTACCATGATCAGCGACGGCACCGTTACCTTCCAGCTGTATCAGAACCGTGAGCTGGACGAGATGGATGTGGGCGAGAGCACCCTGACCACCATCCAGGCTGATCCCAACAGCGAGTACAATGCTCAGCTGTGTGAGAAGCGTCCCAAGAAGTTCAGCTACCAGATGCACTTCAACTACCAGAAGAACAACGAGGACGGCACCCCCGACGACAACTGGAACAAGGCAATTGCCAACACTGCCTTCCGTCAGTGCTTCTACAAGGGCCTGAATCTGACCAACTACTATGCCCGTACCAACAAGATCAACCCCCTGAAGTGCGAGAACGACTACTACACCATGCCGGGTGTCTGCTATAACACCCAGGGCCAGGAGTACACCACCCTGGTGGCCAAGGAGATGGGCTTCGACGGCGAGGCTTACGACGGCAAGACCATGATCCGCCTGCGTTCTAACAACGGCGACATTGCTGACCTGAAGAAGCAGGCCATGGACGAGCTGAGCGCCATCGGCGTCACCTTCCCCGTCCACGCTGCTTACCACATCATCGCTGGTTCCACCACCGCTCTGGATACCGCAACGGTTCTGAAGCAGTGCTTCACCGACAGCTTCGGCGATGACTTCATTGTGCTGGACATCAAGACCTACGTCTCCTCCATCACTCAGGAAGTCCGTAATCCTCAGCTGCAGAGCTTCGTCATCAACGGCTGGGGCGCTGACTACGGCGATCCTGTCAACTTCGTTGGTCAGGAGATCCTGCACGACGACAACGCTTACTACAGCTGGTACTACTCCAACATCGCCAAGATCGTCGAGGCCGGCCCCGCTGACTGGCAGAAGGATCTGGTGGCCTGCTACGAGGAGTTCACCGATCTGGTCAACACCGCAAAGGCCATCGTTGATGATACCGATGCCCGCTACGCTGCCTTTGCAAAGGCTGAGGCCAGCATGCTGAACAGCGTTCTGGCCTGCCCCTGCAACTTCGATGTTTCCTGGACTCTGACCCACGCCAACGAGTACAGCAAGATCAACGCTATGTATGGTCCCTGCAACTACAAGGCTGTCAACTGGGAGACCAGCGAAGAGGCTTACACCACCGAGCAGTACGAGGAGTTCGCCGCTGCATTTGACGCAGCTACCAAGGCTTAAGTTCCCCGTTTCCCCGCCCGAAAGGGCAAGAATAAAAGTTAAGGGTTCGATAACATGTTAAAATACACGGTTAAGCGGCTGCTCCAGTCGCTTGTCACAATCTTTCTGATCGCAACAGCAGTTTTCCTGATGATGCGCTGCCTGCCGACGGACTACTACTTCACTGAGGAACAGCTCATGAAGTTTACCGATCAGCAGAAGACCGCCGCTCTGGAGGCTGCTGGCCTGACCGATCCCATCCCCACCCAGCTGGTCAAGTTCTATAACAACCTGCTGCATCTGGATTTCGGCACTTCCCGCCGCATTCAGAACGGTGCCCCGGTGGTCAAGGTCATTGGCAAAAAGTTTGGTGTCTCCATGCGTCTGGGCCTCATCGCCTCCGGCATCTCTCTGGTGGTCGGTGTGCTGATGGGCATCCTGCAGGCGGCATTCAAGGACAAGGTATTCGACTGGATCGGCACGGCCTACACCGTGTTCGTCAACGCGGTCCCGTCGCTGGTGTCGTATTCTCTGGTGCTGGTCTTTGGTTCCAAGTACCTGGGATTCCCCACGCTGTATTCCACCCGCAATGTGAGTGCTTCCAGCGTGCTGCCCATCACCTGCCTTTCGCTGGCATCCATTGCAGGCTATGCCCTGTGGACCCGCCGCTACATGGTGGATGAGCTGACCCGCGACTATATCAAGCTGGCCCGTGTCAAGGGCCTGAGCTCCCGCGAGATCATGTTTAAGCATGTTCTGCGCAACGCCATGGTTCCCATGGTGCAGTATATCCCCCAGTCCATCCTGCTGACGGTGGGCGGCTCCCTGCTGATGGAACGGTTCTTCTCCGTTCCCGGCATGGGCCCCCTGCTGACGGATGCCATCCAGCGCTATGACCTGAACGTTGTGCAGACCCTGGTCATCCTCTACGCTGTGCTGGGCATCGTGGGCGTGTTCCTGGGCGATGTGCTGATGATGGTGGTTGACCCCCGTATTACTCTGACCGGAAAGGAGGAGGCTCGCTGATGGCTAAGGCATCGGATTTTGAGGGCAAGAAGCCCGAAGAACTGTTCTACTTTGTGGATTATTCCCCGGAAGAAGCTGAACGCATCGGCTACTCCAACTATTCCTATTGGGGTTCTGTCATCCAGAACTTCCTCAAGCAGAAGGTCGCTGTCTTCTGCCTGATCCTGTTCCTGGCGCTGACGGTGTTCTCCTTCATTGCGCTGGGCATCGGCAAGTATCACTACACCACCCTGATCTCTGATTCCAGCAAGGCGTTCATCAAGCCCAACAGTGAGTACTGGTTCGGTACCGACAACCTGGGCCGTGACTACTGGTGCCAGGTGTGGTATGCCACCCAGGTTTCCATCCGTCTGGCTCTGGTGGTCGCCGTGGGCGAGAGCATTGTGGGCGTGATCTTCGGCCTGATCTGGGGCTATGTGCGCAGTCTGGACCGCTTCTTCACGGAGCTGTACAACCTGATCGACAATGTGCCCTATATCATCTATATGACCCTGATCGCCCTGATGGTGGGCCAGAGCTTCTGGATCATGGCCATCTCCATGATCGCCATCAACTGGCTTTCTATGGCACGCCGTGTCCGCAACATGGTGTTCATGTTCCGTGACCGCGAGTACAACCTCGCGTCCCGCTGCCTGGGCACCCCGCTGTGGCGTGTGCTGACCAAGAACATCCTGCCGTATCTGGTCTCCGTTATCATCCTGCGTATGGCACTGTCCATCCCGGGCACCATCAACCTGGAATCCACGCTGTCCTACCTGGGCCTGGGCCTGGGCATCGACACGCCTTCTCTGGGCCTGATCCTGAGCAAGGTGCGCGGCTTCTTCTTGGATTATCCGTACCTGCTGGTTTTCCCTGCATCCATCGTGTCCATCATTTCCATTTCTTTCTATATCATGGGCAACGCTTTGTCGGATGCGGCTGATCCGCGCAACCACGTTTGATAGATTGGAGAGAGACGTAAATGGATAGACAACCGATTATCTCTGCCAAAGACGTGGAGATCACTTTCAGCCTGCGCGGCCGCAAGCTGAACGCCATCCGCAAGTGCTCGCTGGATCTGTACGAAGGCGAGACCCTTGCCATCGTGGGCGAGTCCGGTTCGGGCAAGTCCGTATTCACCAAGACCTTTGTGGGTATGCTGGATGCCAACGGTATGATCACCGGCGGCTCCATCATGTACGAAGGCCGCGATATGACCAAGTTCACTGAGAAGGATTGGCTGGGTGTCCGCGGCAAGAAGATCGCCATGGTCATGCAGGATCCTATGACCAGCCTGAACCCGCTGAAGAAGATCGGCAAGCAGATCCAGGAGAGCATTGAGCATCACCAGGGTCTGAAGGGCGAGGAAGCCAAAAAGGCTGCCATCGAGATGCTGGGCAAGGTGGGTATCCCCGACCCCGAGCGTCGGTACGAGCAGTACCCCCACGAGTTCTCCGGCGGTATGCGTCAGCGTGTCGTCATTGCCATTGCAGCGGCCTGCCGCCCGCAGATCCTGATCTGCGACGAGCCCACCACTGCACTGGACGTGACCATTCAGGCACAGATCCTGCAGCTGATCCGCGACCTGCAGAAGGAGCTGGGCATGTCCGTTATCTACATCACCCATGACCTGGGTGTTGTGGCAAACGTGGCAGACCGTGTGGCCGTGATGTACGCCGGCCAGATCGTGGAATACGGCACCGTGGAGGAGATCTTCTACGACGCATGGCATCCCTACACCTGGGCTCTGCTGCAGGCTCTGCCGCAGCTGGGCACCAAGGGTGAGGCCCTGCCCAGCGTGGATGGTACTCCCCCGAACCTGTTCAACGAGATCAAGGGTGACGCATTTGCGCCCCGCAACAAGCATGCGCTGGCAATCGACTTTGTGCAAGAGCCTCCGTTCTTCCAGGTGTCCGAGACCCACGCCGCAAAGACCTGGTATCTGGACCCGCGCGCTCCCAAGATCGAGCGGCCGCACTCCATCCAGAACCTGCGTGAGAAAATGGGAAAGATGGGAGGCGCCAACTTAAATGGCTGAACGCGAAAAGCTGATTGAGCTGAAAGACCTTCAGATCACCTTTGGCTCCGGTAAGAAGAAATTTGTTGCTGTCGATCATGTCAACTTTGACATCTATAAGGGCGAGACCTTCTCGCTGGTCGGCGAGTCCGGCTCCGGCAAGACCACCATTGGCCGTGCCATCTGCCGCATCAACCCGACCTCCGGCGGCGACATCTTCTTCAAGGGCCAGAAGATCAACGGCAAGATCTCCAAGGAACTGGACAGAGAGGTCATCCGTAAGATCCAGATGATCTTCCAGGACCCCATGGCTTCGCTGAACGAGCGCGCCAAGGTGGAGTATATCATTGCTGAGGGCCTGCTGAACCATCATCTCTACAAGGACCAGGAAGACCTGCATGAAAAGGTGATGAACGCCCTGCATGAGGTCGGCCTGCTGCCGGAGTTTGCCTCCCGCTTCCCCCACGAGTTCTCGGGCGGTCAGCGCCAGCGCATCGGCATTGCCCGTGCACTGGTCATGGAGCCGGAGTTCATCGTGGCCGACGAGCCCATCTCTGCACTGGATGTCTCCATCCGTGCACAGGTGCTGAACCTGCTGAACGAGATGAAGAAGAGCCGCGGCTTGACCTACCTGTTCATTGCACATGACCTGTCGGTGGTCCGGTTCATCTCGGATCGTATCGCCGTTATCAGCAAGGGCCGTATCGTGGAGCTGGCTGAGGCGGAGGAGCTGTTCCTCCATCCGCTGCATCCCTACACCAAAGCCCTGCTGAGCGCGGTTCCCATCCCTGACCCCAGCCTTGAAAAGCACAAGAAGCTGCTGGTCTATGACCCCTCGATCCACGATTACAGCGTGGACAAGCCGGTCTGGGAAGAGATTGCAAACGGCCACTTCGTGTATGGCAACCAGCGTGAGCTGGAAGGCTACCGCAAGGAGTATGAAAGCCAGCTGTAAGCTGAACCGCTTTCCTGTATTTTAACACAATGACCCCGCCGCGCTGGGAGTTTTCCCGCGCGGCGGGGTTTTGTGCTGTCAGGGAGAAAAAAAGAACCGGACGCTTCAAAAACGTCCGGTTCTGCTTTTTGCTATTGGTTCACGCGATCAGGCCTGAGTGGCTGCGTCGAATGCGGCAGCAAACGCATCGTACTGTTCGGTGGTGTAGGCCTCCTCGCTGGTCTCCCAGTTCACAGCCTTGTAGTTGCAGGGACCATACATGGCGTTGATCTTGCTGTACTCGTTGACGTGAGTCAGGCACCAGGTGATATCGTAGACGGTGGGGAAGATCAGGTTCTCGTCCAGGAAGTAAGCCTCGGCCTTGGCAAATGCGGCGTAGCGCGCATCGGTGTCGTCAACGATGGCACGGCCCTCGTTCACCAGATCGGTGAACTTCTCGTAGGCGGCAACCAGCTCGGTCTGGTAGCTGGCGGGGCCATTGTTCACAATGCCTGCGATGTTGGTCATGTTGCAGCTGTAGTAAGCATTGTCGTCGTGAACGATGATCTGGGTCAGGAAGTTGATGGGATCGCCGAAGTCAGCGCCCCAGCCCATGTGGACGAAGCTCTGCAGCTTGGGCGCCACGACTTCCTTCATGGTGGAGGACACGAAGGTGTTGATATCCAGCACGATGAAGTCATCGCCGAAGCTGTCGGTGAAGCACTGCTTCAGCACGGTTGCGCTGTCCAGAGCGGAGGTGGAGCCAGCCAGAATATAGTAGGAGCAGTGAACAGGGAAGGTGACACCGATGGCGCTCAGCTCTTCCATGGCCTGCTTCTTCAGCTCGGTGATGTCGCCGTTGTTGGCGCGCAGGCGCTTCATGGTCTTGCCATCGTAAGCCTCGCCGTCCAGACCCATCTCCTTGGCCACCAGGTTGGTGTAGTCGGTGCCGTCAGAGGTGTAGCACAGGCCCTTCATGGTGAAGAAGTCGTTCTCACACTTCAGGGGATTGATGGGGTTGTAACGGGCGAAGAACTTGTTCAGCACCATGCCCTTGGAGAAGCACTGACGGAAGGCCTTGTTGGCAATGGCCTTGTTCCAGTTCTCATCGGGGGTGCCATCGGTGTTCTTCTTGTCGTAGTTGAAGATGAAGCAGTAGCTGAACTTCTTGGCACGCTTCTCGCACAACTGCTGATTGTACTCGTTGGAAGGATCGGACTGAATGGTGGTGATGTTGCTCTCGCCCAGGTCCACCTCGTCCAGCTCGCGGCTCTGATACAGCTGCAGGCTGATGGAACCGTCGCTGATCATGGTGACAGTGAAGCGCTCAAAGCGGCTGACGTTGGCAGCATCGTAGTAGTTGGGGTTGGGGATGTAGCTCTTGGTGTTGCCCTGGATGTACTCCTCCACCACATAGGGTCCGTTGTACCACATGGTGGTGTTGTCGCAGCTCCGGAAGCCATCGATACCCAGCTCCTCGATCAGAGCAGGGGCCACGGGGTAGAAGCTGTTGTAGGCGGCAACGGTATCAAAGTAGGGGCAGGCGCTGGGGCAGGTGAACACCAGAGTGTAATCATCCGGAGCTTCGATGCCCACACCGGCAGCCAGCATGTCCTCGTAGGTCATGTCAGCAGCAGCGTCACCGGCTTCTTTGGTCAGCTCGTAGTACTCGTAAGCACCCACAATGGTATCGTTGGGCATGGAGGTGTTGTTGGCCTCGTTCTTGATGGCGTTCATCACCCATTCAAAACCAACCAGAAAGTCCTTGCTGGTCAGGTGAGCCTTCACCTCACCGTTGCAATCCACCCAGTCCACGTCGTCCCGCAGGTGGAAGGTCCAGACGGTGGCATCCTCATTGTGCTCCCAGCTGGAAGCGATGGCGGGCACCACCTTGCCGTAGCAGTCAAAGCTCAGCAGGCCGTCCCACAGGTTGGTGACCACGTTGGCATCCTCAGCCTTCTGGGTGTACAGCATGTTCCAGCTTTCCAGCTCACGATTGCCGCTCTCAAAGGAGATGAACTCCTTCAGGGGAGTAGCGCCGGTGGAGTTGGGGGCAGCAGCGCCGCTGGCGGCAGCACCATTGCCGGTGTTGTTGGACTTTTCGCCGCAGGCTGCCAGCAGGCTGGCGGCACCCACAGCACCTGCACCCTTCAGGAAGGTGCGGCGATCAAAATTGAAGCTCATTGGATGATCCTCCCAGATCTTGCGCGGACAGAGCCGCGCGTTTTTCCTTTTCCTAAATGCAGTGAGGCTGTCTGCCTTTCCAAAAAGTGCACAGGAAAGACAAAAGTCGCACCGCTGTATATTTTAGCACTTTACTGGAAAGAAGTCAATCCGCCGCAGCACTGAATTGGAAACAAAACAGTGACAAACACTTTCATGGAAAAAGAATATGGAAAAAATTACTATAAAATGGAAAGGACTGTATATCTG
>NZ_JAFREK010000053.1:0-13938 GCF_017377535.1 Faecalibacterium sp. Marseille-Q4137 | reverse complement strand
ATTGAAAATGCGACAGTGAAAATCAATGCCAAAATAGAGGAAATGGAAAAGGAAAGCTATCGCCTTGTCACAATGTCATTTTGGGGAACCGAAAGGGCTGTATTGGTTTTCAAAAAAGGATTAAAGGGCAGTTTGCTTTAATATGTAGCTATCTAAATAGAAAATTACTCATTCTAAATTAACATCGGAGGTATAACTTATGGAAAAGGAAACAACAGGAACTGTAATTTCAGTTACAAAACAATGGTGGTTAAAAGTAAATCGTAAACCTGTCCGTACCCATGCTATGGATGGTGCAGCTTTTCCACATATTATCAAGGTCAAATACACGATAGGCGTCAAAGATTACACCTGCCAAAAATGGATTGGCGCAGGAAACAAAATTCCTGACAAGGGAACAACGATTAAAGTTATCTATTGTGAAGATAAACCATCAAAAGCAAGAATTGAACTCTGATTCAAATAGCTTGATATGGTAGGTTTTATTCGGTGTGGAGTAACAAGTTTTGGTAATTTGGATTCCTCACTACTGAAAAAATAGTGTCTTTTATGCACACTTCCTAATTCTACGCTACGACAGCAAAAGAAAAAAAGCCGTCGTAGCGCAGACATATTTTCACGCGCATTTGAAGCGGTGGCTTTAATTTTTAGAGCCGCCGCTTCTTTTTGTCTACTGCTAACATAAATTAGCGGCATTTAGGAGGGCTGCCGCTATGGGGATTTCTTTGTTGCTATACAGCATACATAGGTTACATTCATTAAAAAAAGTATAGCTCCCCCACCGGACAAGTCCGACTATACAGATGAACTATCAAATCAATTAAATACTGCTGTTATTTCCTATGCGTCGGTCTGCGCCTTGCAGATGGGCGCATTTTGCATTTTACAGAAGATTTTTCAAAGAAATTTTCGCTTTCGTCCGGCGTTTAAAAAAGTCGTCTGTATTATCCCGCGAAAAGGGGAGGTACTACCGCCTTTCGGCAGAAAGGAGGTGATTACATGGAACCTAATCGCAGAGAATTTCAGAAGCAATGTGTCTTTCAAAGTTTCTGTAAACGGGTGCTACACAACGAAGCCTGTAACGCCCATGATGAAATCCGGCGACGCAGGAAACGGGAAGTTTCTTTTTGTGACCTTGCCTTGCATGAGGAACGGCAGCTTTACACTACGGATAAATATTTTCAAGCTGAAACAGCCGAGCCGACTTATCAAATGGCAGGAAAAGAAATAACCCCGAAGTTATTGCTTGAAGCAATACGCACCCTGCCGGAAGAAAAGAGAACTGCTATACTTCTGTACTATTTCGAGGGCATGACTGACGTGGAAATCGGAAAAATGTTCAATACGTCGCGCAGCACGATACAGTACAGACGGACAAGCTCTTTTGAACTGTTAAAGAAATATTTGGAGGAACACGCTGATGAATGGAACGAATGGTAATCAAAACGACTACCCGGAAAATGCCCTTGTTCCCTATCCCGTTATTTTGGCGGCGAGCAAAGGCGACCCGGACGCTATGAAAATGGTCTTGCAGCATTTCAGCGGCTACATAGCAAGTCTTTCCATGCGGAAGCTCTACGACGAGCGCGGCAATGTCTATTATGGCGTTGACGAGGATATTCGGGAACGGCTGCAAGCAAGACTGATGAGGGCTATCCTCACTTTTCGGGCTGAATAACCTACGCGATATTGGAACGCTTCTTTCCCCTTTTCCGTTCCATACCGCAAGACAGCCCCCTGCTCTTTGATAAAGAAAGCGGCGCAATAGAACGGCGACGCAGCATAAGGCAAATCGGATACGTTCCTTTTGTGCCGAGCCATGCGGCGGGTACGCCATGACCTTTCTCTTAACAGAAAAGCGAGCGAGAAATACCACACCGTAAAGCAGGGATAGCAGCCTGCGGGCGATAACGCACAGAATACATAATGATACTTCCTTACAGCCATAGTCCGAGCGTTAGAAGCGTCGCAGGCAATGGGTAGGGCTTCGGCAGACCGCCGGAGGGGTGCAAGTCCCATGAGGTTACGCTAATAGCCGTCCGATTAAAGCCTATGTTACAGATTGATTTTTGACCCATTAAGAAAGGGGGACGACAAATTGAACAATAACGACGTGCCGATTTGGGAAAAGTACACTCTTACCATAGAAGAAGCAGCAAAATATTTCCGTATCGGAGAAAGCAAGCTGCGGAAACTGGCAGAAGAAAATCCCGTCCCGGACTGGGTAATGATGAACGGAAACCGTATTCAGATTAAGCGTAAGCAGTTTGAAAAAATGATTGATACGGTGGACGCAATCTAATAGTGAAATCGAGCCTTGAATGTGGTACAATGTAGTCAAGCATATCAAGGCTCTTTCCATTATGGAAAGGAGCATAACGATGTCGGAAAAAAGACGGGATAATAAAAATCGTATTCTCCGCACCGGAGAGAGCCAGAGAAAAGACGGGAGATATGCCTACAAATATATAGATACCTTTGGGAAACCGCAGTTTGTTTATTCTTGGAAGTTAGTGCCTACGGACAAAACCCCGGCAGGAAAGCGCGACGATATAGCGTTGAGGGAAAAAGAGAAAGAAATCCAAAAAGACCTTGACGACGGTATCGACCATATCGGAAAGAAAATGACGGTCTGCCAACTCTACGCAAAGCAGATACGCCACCGGGCAAATGTGCGGCATGGTACAAAGCAGGGGCGAAAACAGCTCATGCGGATTTTGCAGGAGGATAAACTTGGAGCCTGCCGGATTGAAAATGTGAAGCTCTCCGACGCAAAGGAATGGGCGTTACGCATGAAAGAAAAAGGTTACGGCTTCAAGACTATCAACAACCACAAGCGTTCCTTAAAGGCTGCCTTTTACACAGCCATACAGGACGATTGTATTCGTAAAAATCCATTTGACTTCCAGTTGAACACAGTCCTTGAAGATGATACGGAACCAAAGGAACCTCTATCCCCTACGCAGGAAGCGGCTTTTCTGTCCTTTGTACAGCATGATAAAGTCTATCAGAAATACTACGACGAGATTATCATACTGTTAGGGACAGGGCTTCGCATTTCGGAACTCTGCGGACTGACGGAAGCTGACATTGACTTAGACAAACAGCTTATCAATGTAGACCACCAACTTTTGAAGATTGCAGATGTGGGCTACTATGTGGAAACGCCTAAGACGAAAAGCGGCAACCGGGTTATTCCTATGAGTGAAAAAGTGTTGGAAGCATTTCAACGGGTGCTAAATAAACGGAAATATGTACAGCCTGTTATTTTAGAGGGCTACACAAAGTTTCTGTTCCTTAACCGGAACGGCTTGCCAAAAGTGGCAGTCAACTATGAAAGTATGTTCCGGGGGCTTGTAAGGAAATACAACAAAACGCAAAAGGTCGCATTGCCAAAGGTAATGACACCGCACACCTTACGCCACACATTCTGCACCACGTTAGCAAATGCGGGAATGAACCCTAAAGCATTGCAATACATCATGGGACATTCCAACATCAATATGACGCTGAACTATTACGCACACACAACTTCCGAAACGTCAATAACCGAAATGAAGCGGCTGATTGCATAGTAGTAAATGGAGAATTTACTACTCCACATACTACTTTTGAACACAAAAACATACGGGGATATAAGAAGATTTGAGAGTATCTTCCACAATGAAAAATGCCGGAAAAGCCTGTAACAATAGGCTATACCGGCATATAAGAACTTTTGAAAAGATAGTCAAAAATTACTTTGTGATTTAAGATAAAAATACATTTCGCTTTCACTCCAAAAAAGAAAGAGCCGCAGCAACATGTACGCAGAATCAGACACTGAAAATGTCTAGAAGTTCTGCAATATAGCACGTCACTGCGGCTTATTTGCAAGCAATATCATTTTCTCAAAGCATTAAGGTGGTGGCTTTCCACCGATTGTGACCGGAATATCTTCCTTTTTGGCAACACACTTATGCCAAACAGTAATTGGTTCCTCTAGCATCGCAGCTGTTTTAAGGATAAAACAGCGTTTTCCAATCGGACAACTTTTATTACAACGGTAGACAACTCCATTTGAATTCATAATGTTCTCCTCGATTTTCTATATAAGCGTGTTCGCTTAAACATAACACCTTGCTCTAAAATGAAGGGAGTCGAAACTCCCTGAGTTTTGATTAGGTTAAGTAAGCTGTTGTAGGCGGGACAATGAGCTGAAGATTCCTCAGCCGATACCTCATTGCCTGTCTGGATACCTGATAGACCTGGGCGATTTTCCGAATATAATCTTCCGTCCGATAATCTTCATGTGCTGGCCGATCAAATCCAGAAATCGAGCGCCACACGGTTGGAACCGTTTTCCTTGGCATAAGAAAATCTGCTGCACAGGTATTTGCTTGATACTCGATGTGATCCAGTGCGGTGACTAGTTTTTTCTTCTGCCCGAATAATGTGCACTTGGTCGTCTGGTGTACATAGTCAGGTGGTTCCCGCCGGAAACAGTCTTTGTGCAAAACCTGATGAAAAACTTCGTGCATCACCGTAAAACGTTCACGCCCAATATTGTTTCCCTCGGTCAAAGTGGCATCAATTAAAATCGTGCCCTTTTCAAGGTAGATCCTTTCGGGCTGAATCCCTTCATAAAGATGCGGTGCCGGAGAAACCCAGATATAGCCAGGGTTGAAAGCAGTCAATCCAAGGATCGCTTGATCCGGGCGGATGTACTTCCAATCGTAATCAACACCGAGGCATTCCTCGATCACACGGTACACATCATATTCTTTCGGCTTTTTCAGCAACTCCGGGTCAAACTTCTGAAGCAGCTGTTCTGCTGCGCGTTCCAGTTGTTCCGGTGAATAACGATAGTAAAACATCAGGTACTTTCGCCACGCTCCTTCTTTTCCATCATCTCGATCATCTTCTGCCAGAGATCATCCCCGGCATCCGTATCGCGCGCCATCCTGAGTGCAACACGGACCTGTTCGTTGCCCATGATGTACTCCGGGAGATCCGGAGAAACCGTGTTCTCCTTTGCATTCGCAGCAAGATCGAACATTTTATCCCGATCGTCTTCGGACAAATGTAGCGTTGTAGCAATTGCATAAAGTTTGTCCTTATCCGGTGGGTAACGGTGTCCCTTCTCAATGTCGCTCATATAGGCAGGCGCAATGCCGATTTCAGATGCGAGTCCCCGCAGCGTAATGCCACAGGCTATTCGTTTCTCCTTGATAAATGTCCCGAATTTTTCCTCCGTAGGCATAGGGCTTCCTCCTTTTGTTCAAAATCAGCGTGTTCGCTAATTTCTAACACCATTATACCCCATTTCTGCGCATTGTCAAGAGCATCGCACAAAAATTTTGGAAAGTTCTCTATCTGGAATGTATTCCTATCTGGACGAAAATAATGTATAATCGTTATGTAAAATGAGAGTTACTGTTCTATCCGTGACAGCATAAGAAGGAGATTATACCAATGGAAAACGCAAATTTCAATCAGCTGGTGTCGTTTGTATTCGGCATTGCCAATGACTGTCTGGTTGATGTTTACGATGTAGGCGACTACCGAAAAATTATTCTGCCGATGATCGTGTTACGCCGCTTTGACGCAGTTCTGGAACCGACAAAACAGGCCGTTCTTGCCATGAAACAAAAACTGGATGCCGCAGGCATTATGGAGCAGGATGTTGCATTGTGTTCCGTTGCACACGAGGCGTTCTGCAATAGTTCGCCTTTTACACTGTCCGATTTGAAATCCCGTACAAATCAGCAGCAGTTGAAGCAGGACTTCATTCTATATCTGGATGGATTCAGCAAAAATGTACAGGATATCATCACAAAATTTGAGTTTCGGAACCAGATTGATAAGCTTTCCGAGCATGACATTCTGGGGCTTTTGATTTCCAAGTTTGTTGACCCGTCCATTAACCTCAGCAGCCGTCCTGTGCTCAACCCGGATGGCAGTGTAAAACTGCCGGGATTGGATAACCACACGATGGGGACCGTGTTTGAAGAAGTTATCCGAAAATTCAATGAGGAAACGAATATCACCGATGCCGGACGTCATTTTACGCCCCGTGATATTGTGGAACTGATTGCTGATCTTGCCTTTGTGCCGATTGAAGATCAGATCAAGAGCACGACTTACCGCATTTACGATGGCGCTTGCGGCACCGGCGGTATGCTGACGGTTGCGGAAGAGCGCATTCAGAGGCTTTCCCAAAAGGCCGGTAAAAAAGTTTCCATCCATCTGTATGGTCAGGAGAATGCAGACGAAACCTACGCGATTGCGCGCGCCGATATGCTTGTTAAGGGTGAAGGCTCCCAGGCGAATAATATTTTCTTTGGCTCGACCATTTCTAATGATGGCTTTCCCGGAGAAACTTTCGATTTCTGCCTGTCAAACCCGCCGTTTGGTACGTCATGGAAAAAGGATCTGGCCGCATGGGGTTTTACCAAGAAAGATGATATCACGGACCCACGTTTTCAGGTCACCTATCGTGGGGAGGATTTTTCACTCCTGCCGGACATCGGCGACCCGCAGATGCTGTTTCTTGCAAACAATATCAGCAAAATGAAGCAGGATACCCCTTTGGGCAGCCGTATTGTAGAGGTGCACAACGGCTCTTCACTGTTTACCGGCAAGGCAGGGCAGGGGCCTTCCAATCTGCGTCAATATATCATCGAGCAGGATCTGTTGGAAGCTATCGTGGCGCTGCCGGAGAAGATGTTCTACAATACCGGCATTGGCACCTATCTCTGGGTGCTTTCCAACAAAAAGAGTGCTCAGCGTAAAGGTAAGGTGCAACTGATCGATGCAACCACCATGAAAGCTCCTCTGCGCAAGAACCTTGGTGAGAAAAACGGCGAAGTCAATGCTGCACTGCGCAAAAAGATTCTGGACCTGTATCTTGCATTTGACAAGGCAGACCCGGAATACAGTAAGGTTTTTGAAAATCACGAATTCGGTTATTGGCAGGTGACAATGCAGCAGCCAAAGCGCGATGAAAACGGCAAGATCCTGCTGGACAAAAAGGGCAATCCTGTCATTGACAAGGAGCGCAGCGGTGACACCGAGATCATTCCTTTTACCTACGAGGGCGGGATCGATGCCTTTATTCAGAACGAAGTACACCCCTATGCGCCGGATGCGTTTGTGAAACCGGGCAGTGAAAAAGTGGGCTACGAGCTGAGCTTTACCAAATATTTCTATAAGCCGGTGCAGCTGCGGACGCTGGACGAAATCGCAGCGGATATTCGCGCGATTGAGAAGGAAACCGACGGCCTTCTGGACGAGATCATTGGAGGCTGAGATGAGATACGAAAAATATAAAAAATCAATCTCTCCCTTTTTGGAAGAAATTCCATTTCACTGGAAAGAAACTTATCTATCGCATGCATATAGTTTGTCTAGCGATACAGGACATACTGAAGAGCAACTTTTATCTGTTTTTTTGGATAAGGGCGTTGTAAGTTATTCGAGTACAGATCAAAAGCAGGTTCATAAGCCAAGCGAAGATATGTCTAAATACCAGCTAGTAAATCCAGGAGACTTTGTTATTAACAATCAGCAGGCGTGGCGCGGTTCTGTTGGGATTTCACGTTACAAAGGTATTGTCAGTCCAGCATATTATATTTGGAGACCGAGGAAAGATAACAATCCGTATTATATGAATTATCTATTTCGTGACCACTACATTATAGATCAATTCGTTTTGGCCTCGAAGGGCGTTGGCTCGATTCAGCGTCAGGTCTATGTTCCGTACATGAAACGTATAATTCTCTCCATCCCTCCTCGCGAGGAGCAGAACCAGATTGTGCGGTATCTAGACTGGCAGGTGTCCAAAATCAACAAGCTGATTCACGGCTACCAACGGCAGATCAAATTGCTGGAAGAGCGGCGGCAGACTGTCATTGACCGAGCGGTAACAAAGGGCGTTCGGCATGGTCGTCAAATGCAGAGCATGCAGGCAAACTGGATGGGAGATATTCCTGCCGATTGGAAAATGATTCCGTCAAAACGGCTGTTCCTTGAAAGTAAGGAGCGCAAGCATCCGGATGATAAACCCGCAACTGCAAGTCAAAAATACGGAATTATTTTGCAGGAAGACTACATGAAGAGCGAAAACAAGCGCATTGTGATTGCGACGCAAGGGCTTGATGACTGGAAGCATGTAGAACCAGACAATTTTGTGATTAGCTTGCGTAGCTTTCAAGGTGGCATCGAGCGAAGTGAAATTTTTGGATGTGTGACATGGCACTATATCGTCCTATTGCCGCAGAAATATGTGGTGCCAAGATACTTCAAGTGGTTACTGAAATCCAAGAGTTATATCAAAGCTCTTCAAGGCACTTCTGAATTTATTCGCGATGGACAGGATTTGCGCTATTCAAATTTTGTAAAAGTTGATTTGCCGTTGATTCCCACCAGTGAACAGGAAGAGATTGCAGATTATATTGAACAGGAAACCGCTAAAATCGACCGCGCGGTTCCTGTTCTGGAAAAAGAGATTGAACTCCTCAAAGAATACTGCACTCGTTTGATTTCCGATGTGGTCACCGGGCAGATGGACGTGCGCAATGTTGAGGTGCCGGAGTATACGCCGGAAGAAGATATTGCAGAGGAGGCTCCGGAAGAACAGGAGGTGGAGATGGATGCCGACTAATGTAAAAGAAAACGGCTTTGAATCGTCGATTGTGAGCTGGCTTGTGCAGCACAACGGCTACGAGCAGGGCTCCAATGCGGATTACAATAAAGAAATCGCGATGGATGAAACACGTCTGTTTCGTTTTCTGAATACCACGCAGGCGGACAAAATGAAGCAGCTGCGTCTGGAAAACGACCCTCTGGAAAAGGAAAAATTCTTGCAGCGGCTGGATCAAAGTCTCCATACCAATGGCGTGATCGACCTGCTGCGCAAGGGGTTCCGTTATAAGCACTTGGTATTGGATATGTTTTATGTGCGTCCGTCTCCCGGCAATGAAACTGCCGCCAAACTCTACGCACAGAATATTTTCAGTGTGACCCGGCAGCTCCAGTATTCCCGCCAGAATCCACTGCTGGCACTGGATGTATGCCTGTTTCTGAATGGCTTGCCCATCGCTACCATGGAGCTGAAGAATCAGCTTACGAAGCAGAATGCAGCGGATGCTGTAAAGCAGTATAAAGATGAACGCACTCCGGATGAAGTTCTTTTTGGCTTTAAGCGGTGTATCGTTCACTTTGCTGTAGATGACAATGAAGTGCGGATGTGCACCGAGCTTAAAGGGCAAAAGTCGTGGTTCCTGCCGTTCAATAAAGGTTACAACGATGGTGCGGGCAATCCACCGAATCCGGACGGCATAAAGACAGATTATCTCTGGAAAGAAATCCTTCGCAAAGATGATTTCTCCAACATCATTGAAAATTATGTGCAGATCATTTGCGATGAGGATGAAGAAACGCATAAAAAGAGCTACAAGCAGATATTTCCGCGCTATCACCAGCTGCAACTGGTCACTTCTCTGCTGGCGGATGCCAAGCGAGATGGAGTTGGAAAGCGATACCTGATCCAGCACAGTGCGGGCTCTGGAAAGTCTAATTCCATTGCATGGCTGGCGCACCAGCTGGTTACGTTGAAAGACGCAACCGACCACAATATTTTTGATACTGTGATCGTTGTTACGGATCGCGTTAATCTGGACAAGCAGATTCGGAATACGATCCGGCAGTTTATGCAGGTTTCCTCTACAGTCGGCTGGGCCAAGGACTCATCGGAACTTGGAACACTGCTGGAAAAAGGTACAAAGATCATCATCACCATTGTACATAAGTTCCAGTTCATTCTGGAGGATATCTCCAAGCTCCACACCAACCGGAGCTTTGCAATCTTGATCGACGAAGCTCATTCCAGTCAGAATGGCGACCTTTCCACAAAAATGAACATCGTTCTGTCCGGAAGCGAGTACGACAATGACGATCTTCTGGAAGATAAGATCAACACCCTGATCGATGGCAAAAAGCTTGCAAAAAATGCCAGCTATTTTGCTTTTACTGCCACGCCCAAAAATAAAACGCTGGAAGTGTTTGGCCGGGAAGAAATTCAGCCGGACGGAAGTAAACGTTTTTTTCCGCATTATGTCTACACGATGAAGCAGGCTATTGAGGAGCACTTCATCATGGATGTCTTACGCTATTATACTCCGATCCAGAGCTTTTATAAGCTCTCCAAAACGGTTGAGGATGATCCGCTCTTTGATAAAAAGAAGGCGCAGCGGTTGCTCCGCTATTATGTGGAATCCAATCAATATGCAATCGAGCAGAAGGCGGGCATCATTGTAGAGCATTTCCACACAGAAGTGATTGGTCGTGGAAAAATTGGCGGTCGAGCCCGTGCCATGGTGATTACCAGTGGAATCCCGCGCGCCATCGAATACTATAAAGCAATCAATGCTCTTCTGGAACAGCGTAAAAGTCCTTATAAGACGATCATTGCCTTCTCTGGCACAACCAAGTATGAGGGCAGGGAAGTTACCGAAGCGGATCTGAATGGTTTTACAAGCTCCAAAATCGAGCGTACCTTTAAGAAAGACCCTTACCGGATTCTGATTGTTGCGAATAAGTTTCAGACCGGTTTTGATGAACCTTTGCTGCATACGATGTATGTGGATAAGGGGCTTTCTGATATTAAAGCAGTTCAGACACTTTCCCGTCTGAACCGCAGTGCACCAGATAAAAATGATACGTTTATTCTGGATTTTGTAAACGATCCGGGTGTGATTAAAGCAGCTTTTGATAAATACTACAAAACAACGATTCTGTCTGGCGAAACAGATGTCAATAAACTGAACGATCAGATTTCGGAAATGGAATCGCTTCAGGTTTACACCCACGAGGATGTGGATTCCTTTGTCGAGGCATATTTGGATAATGCGCCTCGTGAGGAACTTGATCCGATTTTGGACAGATGTACAGAAAACTACAAAGAGCTAATCCCGGAAGAACAGATTCTCTTCAAATCCAATGCCAAAGGATTTGTTCGGACATACAATTTTCTCTCGGCGATTTTGCCCTACGGTAGCGTAGAGTGGGAAAAGCTGTCGATTTTCCTGAAGCTGCTGATCGGCAAACTTCCGTCTCCCGCTGAAGATGACAATATCAGCGGTCTACTGGAAGATATTGATCTGGAAAGCTATCGTGCAGTGGCACAGGATACCATGCGGATTCAGCTGGACAATGAAAATGGTGAATTGAATCCGATCCCCGTCAGCAGGGATGTTGGTATTTCGGTGCCAGAGCTTGATCCTCTGACGCAGATTCTGAAGGAATTCCATGATGCGTTTGGAGGCATTGACTGGACAGACGAAGATAAAGTGAAAAAGCAGGTTGCTGATCTGCCCGCCATCGTCAGTAAAGACGAAGCCTATCAGAATGCTATAAAAAACTCAGATGCACAGAATGCTCGTGTTGAAAGCGACCGTGCAACGATGCAGGCGATTCTCGATTCCATGAGTACGACGATTGAACTGTACAAGGCAGTGAACGAAAACCCGGCACTCTGTAAGTGGATTCAGGATATGGTTTTTGCCAACACGTATCAGACTTCGCCGCCTGCCAAAGAAGATCAGCCTGATTTCGATTGAAACACCAAAAGATATGTGATAAAATCAACTTATGATAGGGGATTATGCCCATCGCCGGGTGCTCGGCCTATCAATTTGCATGAAATCTGGATTTTGGAAGGAAGCAGCTATGCGTATTGACAATCTGACCTTGAAGAATTTCAGGAACTTTGAAAATGCCGAGATTCCGCTGAATCCTAAAATGAATATTGTGATCGGCAACAATGGCAGTGGAAAAAGTTCTCTGCTTATGGGGGCATTGACCGCTGCCAGCACTTTCTTCCTTGGAATTGACTATGCTTCTCCTCGCAGTATCAAAACGGAAGACGTTCGCCATGTGGCGTATGAAACCAATAAAATTTATCAGCAGCGCGAAGTTTATCCGGTTGAGGTGTCCTGTCAGGGTGTTATAAACGGTAATGCTTGTACATGGTCTCGCTCTCTGAGTGGACCAAAATCCAACACTACCTATGGTGCTGCATCGGATCTGAAAAAAATTGCATCTGAACTTCAAAAAGAAGCAGCAATTCCTTCTTCGCAAACGGTACTTCCGCTCATTGCTTACTATGGTACGGGCCGCCTGTGGGCACAAAAGCAGGCGAAACAGAAGGAAAAACAGAAGCTGAAGTCCCGCTTTGAAGGTTATCAGGACTGCATCGCTGAGCAGGCTACGGACAAGCAGCTTATGGAGTGGTTCAGTGACATGACCCTCCTTGTCAGTCAGGAAGGACCTATTCCGCAGGTGAGTGCGGTTCAGCGGGCGTTGGAACGCTGCTTTGCGGATTTGATCGACCACGATGAAACGCAGCATGTTAAGGTGGAATATCGTCAGAGATATCGGGCGATTGTTGTTGAATACGTTAATCGGAATGGCGAACATGAGCTTCATCCGATGTCTGAGATGAGCGATGGATACCGGTCTGTGCTGAATATGGTAGCAGATATTGCGCACCGGATGGCTGTTTTGAATCCTCAGCTCGGCGATTCTGTTTTGGAAACACCTGGTATCATCATCATTGATGAGATTGAATTACACTTGCACCCCGGCTGGCAAAAGCGAATCCTGAATGATTTGACAACGGTTTTTCCCAATATTCAGTTTATTGTATCCACGCATTCTCCGGAAGTGATTACTTCCTATAAGGATGCAAATCTTATTCTGCTGAAACACGAGGGCAGTGCAACACAAATCGATTCTGCCTACGGCAAGGATGTAAACACTGTTCTGCGAAGTATCTTGCTGGTTGGGGATCGTCCGATTGAAATTGAAAAGCTGTTTGATAAATTCTCGGAGCTTCTCCATAAGGAGGATTATGCAAAGGCCAAAGAGGTTCTGGAAAATCTGGAACAGATTTTGGGATATAATGATCCGTCCGTCTATGATGCCAGAAACAGTCTGGAAATTGAGCAAATGGAGTGGCCGGAATGAGGTATATCAAAAAGTCAGAGATTGAACCGCGAGATTTGCGAGAGTATAAAAAGAACTGCCGCAAAGCATCCCCGCCGTTAAAAATTACTTATAAAGATATGCCAAAGGACGGTACACGGCAGCAGTTGGCACGCGACCAAGGTTATCTTTGCGCATATTGTATGCGCCGCATTAGTCTCGATCCGGCGGACCAACTCAACTATCTGAATATTGAACACCTTGACCCGCAAAATCAGTTGCCGGATGAGGCAACTACAGATTTTTCAAATCTTCTGGGCGTGTGTCCCGGAAATCGGAGTTCTACGGAAAATGCAAAAAAGACTTGCGATGCCTACCGTGGAATCTTGGAAGAAGATCAGCAGACAATGCGCTTGAATCCGCTGGATGAAGCTCAGATGGATACAATCTTCTACCAAAGAAATGGTGAGATAGGATCAACCGACACGGAACTTAACAAGGAGCTTTCCGACAAGCTCAACCTGAACAGTGAAGCGGCCTACTTACCGCAAAATCGTGAAACCGCTTACAGTCAGTTGGTAAGATTTCTGAAAGCCAAAAAGCCCATAGGTGAATGGTCAAAGCCATTTCTTCAGCAGGCATGGCAGTTGTTTTGTACGCCGGACAAAACAGGGGCCTATCGGGAATATGTTGGGGTCTATGAATACTGGCTCAAGCATTGGATGAAGAAGTGATTTCGTGCTAAGTGTTAGGCTTATGTGCCGCTGCTTGACGCACAACGTCTGCTGCTAGGTTCAATATCATGTGTTTTATAGCCTGCTTAAAATGCAAACAACGTACCACCGTAAATCCGAATGCCCTGCAATTTTGGCTGCTGCTCAGGCTGCGATCAAGACCCCCGCAAGTGATTGCGTGAGGGCTTGAGAAAGCACAAATAATGCAAGTGAACCGCCCCGGTTTCCGTAACAGGAG
>NZ_JAFREK010000052.1:0-14242 GCF_017377535.1 Faecalibacterium sp. Marseille-Q4137 | reverse complement strand
TCACCCTCTCCGTCATTGCTTGCGCAATGCCACCTCTCCCGAAGGGAGAGGCAAGGGCGGCCCGGCCTTCAGCTTCAGCTGCCCTCTGTGATGTCTTGGCTCCCCCTTCGGGGGAGCTGGCAAAGCCGCAAGGCTTTGACTGAGAGGGTGAGGGCCTTACCCTCCCGCCGCAAGGCTGCCCTTGGGGCAGGCATCCGGGGCGCTCTGGGCCTTCCGGGCCTCGGTGCGGGCCTTGTCGTAGCAGTAGCGGATGATGGCCTGCCGCCGCACGATGCCGATAAAGATGCCCCGGTCGTCCACCACGGGCACAAAGTTCTGGTTCATGGCCGCTTCGATCAGCTGGTCCATGCTGGTGGTGACGGTCACGGCCTTGTAATCCCGCTTGTGGGCAAAGCTCGAGATGGGCACATCCTCGGCGGCTTCAATGTCCAGCCCGTGCTGCTGTTTCAGCCCCCAGAGGATATCCCCCTCGGTCAGGGTGCCCACATACTCGCCCTTGCGGTTGAGCACCGGGATGGATGCGTAGCGGTTGTTCTCCCATTTTTCCAGCGTCTGCCGCAGGGTGAAGTCATCGTAGACATACATCAGGTCCTGCTTGGGGGAAAGGAAAAACAAAATGTTCATCAAACAGCTCTCCAATCGTTATCCTATCGTAAACAGTGGTTCTGCCGTAAGGGCGCAGCTCCCGTTCCTCTGCTTTGATTTTAGCACTTTTCCACAGGCGGATAAAGTCAAAAATCATACTTTTTAGAATTTATTCACAGTCGCGTCCGGCCTTTTTGCAAAACATGCAGGAAAACCGTGCACAGGGCAGGGTTTTGTGGTATAATAGGAGCACGAATCGGCTCACATTGCCCGCCCTTTGGAAATTGTGCTGTACACAGGGCGTGGGAAGTTGTATAATAGGGATACCGATTCCTTTCCCGGTATGCGGCGGGTTTGCCGCCGCAAGCCGGGCCACCCCAACAAGATTTCAAATAAAGGAGCAGAGCGACTATGATCACTTCCCGTTTCCCGCTGGGAGATGTCAGCTTTTCCGCCGAGTACTTCTCTACGCTGGTAGGCGAAGCAACCAAACAATGCTACGGCGTGGCCGCAATGACCCCCCGCGACCTGACCGACGTGGTCAAGAGCGTGGTGCGCGGCAACGATTACTCTGAAAAGGGCGTTCGTGTCACACAGGAAGAGGGCCGTCTCGTGATCGAGCTGCACATTGCCGTCAGCTACGGGCTCAACATCTCCACCGCCGCGCGCAGCATCTCGCACCGCGTCAAGGACGAAGTGGAGCAGGCCACCGGCCTGAAGGTTGCCCGTGTGATCGTGTCGGTGGACGACGTGATCGCCTGATGGAACTTTTTATTAAGGAGTAAGGACAATGATTTCTGGTAAGATCCTGCGCGACGCGATCATCTCCGGCGCGAACAACATCAACAACCAGCGCTCCCGCGTGGACGAGCTGAACGTTTTCCCTGTGCCCGATGGCGACACCGGCACCAACATGGGCATGACGGTGGGTGCCTCCGTGGCAGAGCTGAACGCGCTGGACGACGGTTGCACCGTGGGTGAGGCCGCCAAGACCGCTGCCTCCGCCATGCTGCGCGGTGCGCGCGGCAACTCCGGCGTGATCACCAGCCTGCTGTTCCGCGGCTTTTCCAAGGCGCTGGAAGGCAAGAAGGAAGCCGACACCGCCGACATCATCGCCGCCCTGAAAAAGGGCGTGGAGGGTGCCTACAAGGCCGTGATGAAGCCCACCGAGGGCACCATCCTGACCGTTGCCCGGGTGGCCAGCGAGGAAGCTGCCGCCTGCGGTGCCGAGGAGATCCCCGCCCTGTGGGACGTGGTGATGACCGCAGGCCAGAAGGCGCTGGAGGATACCCCCAACCTGCTGCCCGTGCTGAAAAAGGCCGGCGTTGTGGACGCAGGCGGCCAGGGCATTATGATCATCTTTGAGGGTATGGGCAAGGTGTTCCACGGCGAGCCCATGGTGGCCGGCGGCGAGGGCACCCCCAACAAGGCCAAGCTCTCCACCGAGAACGCAGGCAAGGGCGTGTTCACCGACGACCTGATGAAGGTGGAGGACATCAAGAACGGCTACTGCACCCAGTTCCTCATCAACAAGTACGAGGGCGCAAGCGCCGCAAAGATGCGCGCCTTTGCTGAATCCAACGGCGACAGCGTGGTCTGCATCGAGGATGACGATGTCATCAACCTGCATGTCCATACCGCTGACCCCGGCAAGATCCTGAGCGAGGCCATCAAGTACGGCTACCTGACCAACTTCAAGATCGAGAACATGCACGAGCAGTTCCTGGCCCGCCAGAAGCAGGGCAAGAGCCTGGAAAAGCAGGCCTCCGCTGAAAAGGCCCCCGCACAGGCCAGCGAGTTCGTTTACGCCGCAGTGGATCCCAGCCGTGACTACGGCTTTGTGGCCGTTGCCGCCGGTGAGGGCCTGAAGGCCGTGTTCACCGACCTGGCTGCGGACGCTGTCGTCTCCGGCGGCCAGACTATGAACCCCGCCACCGAGGACATCCTTGCTGCCATCCAGAGCGTGCCCGCCAAGACCGTGTTCGTGCTGCCCAACAACAAGAACATCATCATGGCAGCGGAGCAGGCCCAGAAGCTGGCTGACCGTCAGGTGATCGTTCTGCCCACCCGCACCGTGCCCATGGGCATCACCGCGCTGCTCAACTTCGACCCCTCTGCCAACGCTGAGACCAACACCATCAACATGATGGCCGCCGCCGACAAGGTCAGCACCGGCCTCATCACCTACGCCGCCCGCGACAGCGAGTTTGACGGCAAGCGGATCCGGAAGGGCGAGATCATGGCTCTGGAGAACGGCAAGATCGTTGCCACCTCCACCGACCTGACCAAGGCCACCTACCGCCTGGCCCGCAGCATGTGCAAGAAGGACTCCAGCTTTGTCACCATCATCTCCGGCTGTGATGTCTCCGACGAGGAGGCCGAGAAGCTGACCGAGATCGTCAAGGCAAAGTGCCCCAACCACGTTGAGGTCAGCCACATCCGCGGCGGCCAGCCCGTATACTATTATATGATCAGCGTGGAGTAAAATTGCACTCCGGCTGAAACAAAACCGCAAAACAACCCCCCTGTGCCATGGTCTGGTACAGGGGGGTTGTTGATTGCACATTGTCGGTTTCTATGCTATACTGTAGCTAATGCTGGAAACAGCAGGAGAAAAGCGCTGTCTGCAATGCAGGTGGTCAACTTCGCGCTCCCGAATGCCTATTTTCCGGAAGGAAGCCAGGCGGATGGGAACGGAACTTTTTTGAATTGGATCCTTTCCCGGAGCCGCCTGTCGGCGAAGGGAGGGATGTCGGATGACTCTGACAGAAGTTTGCGCTGTACTGACGGTAGCAATTGCTCTTTTGAGCCTGCTCGTTTCAGTTGCGAAAGCGGCATTTGATGCTGGCTGGAAAATTTCTCACGAGAAGAACGATAAAAGCAAAAAAGATTGACCGCCCCCAGTCTCACAAACTCGGCGGTCAATCTTTTTGACTTAAAAGGGAACGTGGAGCTGGCCATATTGCGGTCAGCGCTCTTTCTGTTCATAGTATAGTTGATTTGCGATGTTTTGTCAAGTTCACGCTGGGGGCCGCAGTCCGGACGGAGCGGTTCACCCGCCCAGGTCCTCCAGCACCTCCTGCAGGGCGGCATCTCCCGTCACTGCCATGCCCTGCTTGACACGCAGTGCGTCATTCTCTGGCAGGAGATTGACGTAAATATCTGTCTGCCGGGCAAGGCGGGTGGGGGAACCGTCCGGCCCGCAGGTGTAGACGGCTACCATGCCGCCTTCGTCCCGGAGCAGGTATTGGGTGGGCTGGCCGGTGTCGGGCAGAGTCTGGGCCGCAAGGCTCGGCTCGGAGGGCACCGGCGTTTCGGCGGCGCTGTCCGCTCCCGGTGCAGGGGAGGGAAGCGCCAGCCGGGGCAGGGCCATCCAGAACAGGCTGAAGGCGATGGCAAAGGCGCACAGGGCGTAAAACAGGCAGAGAACTACTTTCTGCATGGAGAAAATCACTCCTTTCCAGCGGGTCTTTCCAGCGGTAGTATGCGCAAAAATGCCGCCCCTGAGACAGAAGTGCACAATTTTCACACCGGAATGCTGTACTTTACGGGGGGAAGTGTGCTATACTAGCAGTATCTGATTAGAAATAGGGTTCAGCCCCGACAGCGGGCTCGCCCTCTCCGTCAATGCTGGCGCATTGCCACCTCTCCCAAAGGGAGAGGCCTTGGCAGCACCCGGCAAAGTTTCCGATTTCGTCAGAAGCTCCCACTTTGGGGGAGCTGTCGAGCGAAGCGAGACTGAGAGGGTGAGGATGGAAGAGAGGATGAACTTGTCAGGAATAACCGTTTAAGCAGGTAGGAGGCGATCCTTATCTCAAACGAATCGAGAAAGATCCACCGCGGCGCTGCACGCACGGACGTGCAGCCCACGGGGGGACGTAAAGTGAATGTGAGCAACAGCCGCAGGGAAGAGCCGCCCAAGCGCGGGCGTGCCCCCAGGGAGCCAAAGGAGCCCCGGGAAAAGGCGAAGCACCCCATCCTCAGGGCGCTGGGCCGCACGCTGGCCACCCTCATCTGCCTGGGCATCATGGTGTGCAGCCTGGCGGCAGTGGCGGCGGTGTACTACGCGGTGCAGGCCACGGCCAACGACGGCAACCTGCTGGACCTGGACAACATCGAGCTGAGCCAGTCCAGCACCGTGGTGGCCACCGACCCCGACACCGGCGCGCAGGTGGAGTATGCCACCCTGCGCTCCTCCAACAGCCACCGCGTCTGGGCAGACCTGGAACAGATCCCCACCAACCTGCAGTATGCGTTCATCTGCACCGAGGACAAGGATTTCTACAACGAGCCGGGCGTGAACTTCAAGCGCACCATCGGTGCCATGGTCAACGAGTATCTGCTGCCCATTTACAGCTCCAAGCAGGGCGCTTCCACGCTGGAGCAGCAGCTCATCAAGAACCTGACCAGCGACAAGAGCGCCAGCGGCGTGGAGGGTGCGCTGCGCAAGCTGCGCGAGATCTACCGCGCCCTCTGCCTGAGCCGCGCTTACTCCAAGGAGACCATTCTGGAGGCCTACCTGAACACCATCAGCTTCACCGGCACCATTCAGGGCGTTCAGACAGCGGCCAACGAGTATTTCAACAAGGACGTGAGCCAGCTCACCCTCTGGGAGTGCGCCACCATCGCGTCCATCACCAAGAACCCCACCAACTACAACCCCTACACCAACCCCGAGAACCTGATCCACCGCCGCAACTTCATCATGTATAATATGTGGCAGCAGGGCATCATCTCGGAGGAGGATTACCGCAACGGCGCGGCCCAGCCCCTTGTGCTGGCCGAGGAGGACACCAACAAGAAGACCTCCTCCGTGACCAGCTACTTCACCGATGCCCTCTTCACCGAGGTGGTCCACGACATCATGGACAAGGAGGGCGTGGACGAATCCACGGCCCAGTCCATGCTCTACACCGGCGGCTATACCATCGAGGCCACCGTCAACCCCAAGATGCAGACGGCCATGGAGAACCTGATGCTCAACGAGGGCGACGCTTACTTCCCGGCCGGCTGGCATGAGGAAGAGGTGACCAGCATCTCGGACGATGACGTGCAGGTGTTGAACGCCGATGGCACCCCCAAGACCCGCACCGGCGACGACGGCACCGTGTACTACTACCGCAATGTCCGCACCCAGGCGGCCATGGTCACGCTGGACTATGACGGCAACGTGCTGGCCATGGTGGGCGGTCTGGGCGAAAAGACCAAGAGCCTTTCCCTGAACCGTGCTTACAGTGTGACCCGGCAGACCGGCTCCACCATCAAGCCCATCGGCGCGTACGCGCTGGGCGTGGAGTACGGGCTGGTGAACTGGTCCACCATGCTCAACAACTCGCCCCTGTACCAGAAGCAGGACATGGTCATCCGGGATGAGGACTACTGCCGCAAAAACGGCCTGATGGGCCTTTCCGACAGTCAGCTCAAGGCCTACCCCAACGCATGGCGCAGCTGGCCCCGCAACTACGGCGGCAACTATGGCGACGGCAGCGACCTGCCCCTGTGGAACGGTCTGGCCCGCTCCCTGAACACCATCGCCATCCGGGTGGGCGACCTGGTGGGCGCAAGCAACATCTTCAACTTTGTCTACAACACCCTGCAGCTGACCACCCTGGACCCCGCCAACGACGTGGGCCTTGCCCAGATGGTCATGGGCAGCCAGACCCACGGCGTGACCCCCACGGCGCTGGCCGCTGCCTTCCAGATCTTCTATGACGGCGAGTACACCACCCCGCACCTGTACACCCGTGTGCTGGACCGGGACGGCAACATCTACCTGGAAAACAACGCCACCAGCTATCAGGCCCTGACCCCGCAGACAGCCTATATTATGAACCGTCTGCTCAAGAACGTGCTCTACTCCAACGTGGGCACCGCCAGCGGCCGCTACCCCAACTCCAACGGCATGGAGTCCTTTGGTAAGACCGGTACCGCCAGCGACGAAAAGGATCTGTGGTTCGTGGGCGGCACGCCCTACTACGTTACCGCTGTCTGGTGGGGCTACGACGCGCCTTACGATATGACCAACACCCTGGGCAAGAATCAGGCCAAGACCCGCACCTGTGTCATGGCGTGGAAGGCTTATATGGAGCAGGTACAGGCAAACCTGCCCTATAAGGCATTCCCCACCAGCGACGGCGTGGTGGAGCGCGCCTACTGCACCCAGAGCGGCCTGCTGGCCGGGGCCAACTGCCCCAGCCGCGCCACCGGCTACTACCGTGCCGATGACCTGCCCGATACCTGCAACTACTCCCACAGCAGCGGCGTGGCCGCAGCACAGAGCGCGGACACCGCCCCCGTTGTGGGTCAGGATACCACCGGGCTGGATACGGATTGAACCTCTCAGGCGGCGCTTCCAGACGGCCCTCTCAGTCTCGCTGCGCTCGACAGCTCTCCCAAAGGGAGAGCCAACGCATCTGCAAGGGGAGAGGGTGCTGAAGGCTAAACCTCTCCGTCATCATCGCTTCGCTCGATGCCACCTCCCCTAGTAGGGGAGGCCTTGGCATAGGGTTCATTTTTCGCAATGATCGCCTATTGGCTCCAAAATGCACTCCTGCCGCAAGGGTAAGACTTTGCGCCAGCAGGGCAAACAGGAGCGAAGCGCCAGACCACGAAAACGCGACGGCCTGCCAAGGGCTCCCCTACTAGGGGAGCTGCCGAGCGTCAGCGACGGCTGAGAGGTTTAACCCCGTCAGCACCCCCTAAAGGCTGGGCCGCAATAGCCTCTCCCTTTGGGAGAGGTGGCATCCCGCAGGGATGACGGAGAGGGCGCAAGGCCAGCCTCTATTAAAAGTCACACTTTCTCAATTCCGGTGCGACAGCTTGCCACTTCACGCTCCAAAACTGGATAATCTGACAAAAAAGCATCCGGTCTCTTGCAATGCAGGGGGCCGGATGCTATTATATTCCCTGTAAGAACACTTGTGTTTGTGAGGTGAACAAGTTGGAACGCCGTTTTTATCTGGTGGACGCGGAGGTCCTGCCCGAGGTCTTCCTGAAAGTGGTCAAGGCCAAGGAGCTTCTGGCAAGCGGGGAAGTGCGCAGCATCTCGGCTGCGACCCGCAGCGTGGATCTTTCGCGCAGTGCTTTTTATAAATATAAGGACTGCATCTTTGATTCCGAAAATGGCCGCGAGGTCGTGACCGTAATGGCAACGCTCCGGGATGAAACAGGCGCGCTGCAAAGCCTGCTGGCGGGCATCAGCGCAGCCGGGGCAAGCATCGTTACCATCAACCAGTCCACGCCGGAAAACGGCGCAGCGCTGGTTGCCGTTACCATCCGCACCGATACCATGCAGATGACCCCTGAGGAGCTGACGGAGCGGTTGAGCCGCCAGCGCATGGTGGTGGGCGTGCACTGCGGGTATAACCTGTAAGGGCACCAAGAACAGTCAGGAAATAGGAACGAGGGTTGAACTATGGCAAAGATCGCGATTTTAGGCTTTGGCACGGTGGGCAGCGGCGTGTACGAGGTGCTGTGCCGCAATGCCGCCGGTGTTTCCCGCCGGGCCGGTGAGCCGGTGGAGGTCAAGTACATCCTTGACCCCAAGGATTTCTCTGCTCATCCGGCGGCAAACCTCTTCATCAAGAACTTCGATACCATTCTGGAAGACCCGGAGATCCGGGTGGTGGTGGAGACCATCGGCGGCACCCGTTTTGCATACCCCTATGTCAAGGCCTGCCTCGAGAGCGGCCGCAGCGTGTGCACCTCCAACAAGGAGATGGTGGCCACCTACGGCGCGGAGCTGCTGGCGCTGGCCAAGGCCCACAACTGTGCCTTCCTGTTCGAGGCCTCCGTGGGCGGCGGCACCCCCATCATCACCCCGATGCATCAGTGCCTGGCCGCCAACGTCATCACCGAGGTGGAGGGCATCGTGAACGGCACCACCAACTTCATGCTGACCAAGATGGTGCGGGAGAACCTGGGCTTTGACGAGGCCCTGAAGATCGCGCAGGAGCTGGGCTATGCCGAGACCAAGGACCCCGGCGACGATGTGGACGGCCGGGATGCCTGCCGCAAGATCGCCATCCTGTCCTCGCTGGTCTGCGGCCACCAGATCTACCCCCAGAACATCCCCACCCGGGGCATCCGGGACATCACCGTGGCCGATGTGGCTGCGGCGGAGCGGCTGAACTGCGTCATCAAGCTCATCGCGTGGATGAAGCGGGGCGACGACGGCAGCGTGGCCGCCGGTGTGGAGCCCTGCCTGGTGCCCAAGAGCCACCAGCTGGCCGGTGTGGACGATGTGTTCAACGCCGTGCTGGTCAAGGGCGATATGCTGGGCGACGTGGTGTTCTACGGCAAGGGCGCGGGCAAGCTGCCCACCGCCAGCGCCGTGGTGGCCGATGTGGTGGATGCCCTCAAGAACGGCTCCAAGGTCCACGACAGCCTGTTCTGGCAGCCTGCGGAGCCGGTGGAGGGGATGCTCACCGACCCGGCTCCCGCCGCATATTATGTGCGTGCAGCGGGCGTTGCTCCCGCCGTGGTGGAAGCCATCTACGGTAAGGGCCGTGTGGTGGATGAGCACTTTGACGGCTGCTCCTATCTGGTGGAGCAGGCCGATGCAAAGGCCATGGCCGAGGCAGCCCGCAAGGTGGAGACCGTGGGCGGCAGCGTGAAGCTGGTGCTGAAAAAGCTGCCCGAGGAAGCATGAGAAAAGGGGACGGACGATGAAGATCAAAGTTTCTGTTCCGGCCACCAGCGCCAACGTGGGCTCCGGCTTCGACGCGCTGGGTCTGGCCGTGACCCTGTACAACACCGTGACCTTTGAGGAGAGCGATAAGCTGGACATCTCGGCGGCGGACGGCACCCGCATCCCCCGCAACGAGAGCAATTTGGTGTACCGCTCGGCCAAGGGCCTGTTCGACAAGGTGGGCAAGAAGATCCCGCCCCTGAAGATCGTGCAGACCAACCCCATCCCCATGGCCCGGGGCCTGGGTTCCTCCTCGGCCTGCATCATCGCGGGCCTGCTGGGCGCGAACCGGATGCTGGGCGATGTGCTCAACACCCAGGAGCTGCTGACGCTGGCCACGGCCATTGAGGGCCACCCCGACAACGTGGCCCCGGCCCTGCTGGGTGGTTTGACCAGCAGCGTCTTTGAGGACGGCGTGGTCTACTCCGTCAAGCGAGATGTGGACCAGAGCCTCTGCTTTGCGGCCATCGTGCCGGATTACAAGCTGCTGACGGAGGCCGCCCGCGCGGCCCTGCCCAAGCAGGTGGCCCACAAGGATGCCGTGTATAACCTGTCCCGGGCCGCGCTGGTACCTGCCGCCTTCTGTGAGGGCCGGCATGACCTGCTGGGCATTGCCACCGAGGATAAGCTCCACCAGCCCTACCGGATGCCCCTGATGCCCGGTTCCCGGGAGGTGTTCGCGCTGGCAAAGCAGTGCGGGGCAAAGGCCGTGTATGTATCGGGTGCCGGTTCCACCGTGATGGCGGTGGCCGAGCGCGCGGAGGCTGAGCGCTTTTATGCCGGGCTGCGTGCCGGGCTGGAAACGCTGGAAGGCCTGGACGGATGTGAAGCATTTACACTGTTAGAGCTGGATGCAGATAATACCGGCGCAACTGTGGAATGATATAAATTGGGAGAAACTAGAGGAGAGTGACAAACTATGGCGTTGATCGTACAGAAGTTCGGCGGTTCTTCGGTGAAGGACCGGAACCGTATCTTCAACGTGGCCCGCATCGTGGCCAACACCCACAAGGCGGGCAATGACGTGGTGGTGGTGGTGTCCGCACAGGGCGACACCACCGACGACCTGATCGCAAAGGCTGCTGAGATCACCCACAACCCTTCGGCCCGTGAGATGGATATGCTGCTGGCTGCCGGTGAGGAGATCAGCATCGCGCTGCTGGCCATGGCCCTGAACGAGCTGGGCTGCCACGCCACCAGCCTGACGGGCTGGCAGGCGGGCTTCCGCACCGACCGTGCCTACACCAAGGCACGCATCACCCGCATGGAGACCGAGCGCATTTCCTCCGAGCTGGAGCGCAACCGCGTGGTGGTCGTGGCAGGCTTCCAGGGCCTGAACAAGCTGGATGATATCACCACCCTGGGCCGCGGCGGCTCTGATACCAGCGCCGTGGCCATTGCAGCGGCCCTGCACGCAGACCGCTGCCAGATCTACACCGATGTGGAAGGCGTTTACACCGCAGACCCCCGCAAGGTGCGCAACACCCGCAAGCTGGAAGAGATCACCTTTGACGAGATGCTGGAGCTGGCCTCTCTGGGTGCGCAGGTGCTGAACAACCGCAGCGTGGAGCTGGCAAAGAAGTATAATGTGGAGCTGGAAGTGCTGTCCAGCCTGAATCCCGTGCCCGGTACGGTGGTCAAGGAGGTTACAAAAGACATGGAAGGTATGCTGATCAAGGGTGTTGCAAAGGACACCGATGTTGCCGTTATCACGATCCTGAACGTTCCCGATGAGCCGGGCACCAGCTTCAAGATCTTTGGCCTGCTGGCCCAGAAGAACATCAACGTGGATATCATCCTGCAGTCCACCGGCCGCGACGGCAAGAAGGATATCTCCTTCACCTGCGCCGAGGGTGAGGCTGAGACCGCCATGCGCGTGCTCAAGGAGAGCGGCAAGTTCAAGGATGCCACCTGCGACGAAACCTGCGCAAAGGTCTCCATCGTGGGTGCCGGTATGCAGAGCCACAGCGGCGTTGCCTCCAAGATGTTCGAGGCACTCTCCAACAACAACATCAACATCAAGATGATCTCCACCAGTGAGATCAAGATCTCCTGCATCATTGCCCGTGACGACGCTGACAAGGCGGTCAGCGCCATCCACGATATGCTGTTTGACTGATTGACAGGACTGCTGGTGCTCTGGAAAACCCCACCGTCATTGCTTCGCAATGCCACCGTACAGGTTGCGGCTCCCAGCGTCCGCTTCGTGCAAAGTTTTGCACTTGCGTCCTGCTGGCCGCTGCCCCAACAACTCCTCCCTGCTTCCGCCACTGGCGGCGGTCGTCGTTGTTGCCTACTAGGGGCGGCCTTGGCAAAATGGCAAAGCTTTACGCCATGCCAAGGGCCCCACTACTAGGGGGGCTGTCGAGCAAAGCGAGACTGGGGGGTTGTCCCCGGAGCGCCGCAGTCCTTTTTTGCAAAAGCGAGGGGAAAGTATTATGTTGGAATCGATCAAATGCAGCACCTCGGGTGCATACTACCTGCGGGGGCAGTGGGTGCCCGCCGACGCGCAGGCTCCTGCGGCACTGGCAGCCGCGGGCGTGACTGCGGAGCAGGCCGGCCAGGCCTACAAGGGCACCATGGCCTACGGCATCCTCACCGCCCACAACACCAGCGGCAGCGACCGGGATCTCCGGATCAAGTTTGATGCCATGGCAAGCCACGACATCACCTTTGTGGGCATTATCCAGACGGCCCGCGCCTCGGGGCTGGAAAAGTTCCCCATCCCCTATGTGCTGACCAACTGCCACAACAGCCTGTGCGCCGTGGGCGGCACCATCAACGAGGATGACCACCGCTTCGGCCTGTCCGCTGCCAAAAAGTACGGCGGCATCTTTGTGCCGCCCCACATGGCGGTCATCCACCAGTACATGCGCGAGCGCTTTGCGGGCTGCGGCAAAATGATCCTTGGTTCCGATTCCCACACCCGCTACGGCGCACTGGGCACCATGGCCATCGGCGAGGGCGGCGGCGAGCTGGCAAAGCAGCTGCTGGGCCGCACCTACGATGTGGCCCGCCCCGGCGTGGTGGCCATCTGCCTGACCGGCGCTCTGCCCGCGGGCTGCGGCCCCCACGATGTGGCCATTGCACTGGTGGGCGAGCTGTTCAAGAGCGGTTATGTCAAGAACAAGGTCATGGAGTTTGTGGGCCCCGGCATCGCCTCCCTGCGGCAGGACACCCGCAACGCCATTGATGCCATGACCACTGAGACTACCTGCCTTTCCTCCATCTGGGAGACCGATGAAAAGACCCGGCAGTTCCTCACGGTCCATGGCAGGGCAGGGGACTACAAGCCCCTCCACCCGGCAGAGCTGGCCTATTACGACGGCGTGGTGAGCGTGGACCTTTCCAAGATCCGGCCCATGATCGCCCTGCCCATGCACCCCTCCAACGCCTTTCCCATCGAGGAGCTGAACGCCAACCTCAAGGACATCCTCCACGAATGCGAGGAGAACGTCCAGAAGCTGGTGGGCCGCTCCGACGTGAAGCTGGATCTGTGCAGCAAGATCGAAAACGGCAGGCTCCGAGTGGATCAGGGAGTCATCGCGGGCTGCGCGGGCGGCCTGTTCGACAGCATCTACGAGGCCGCTTCCATCCTCAAGGGCCATACCGGCGGCTGCGGGGATTACGCCCTCAGCGTTTACCCCGGCAGCCAGCCCATTATGATGGAGCTGAACCGCACCGGCGTGCTCACCGACCTGATGGCCAGCGGTGCCACCATCCGCACGGCCTTCTGCGGCCCCTGCTTCGGCGCGGGCGATGTGCCCGCCAATGGGGCGCTGTCCATCCGCCACACCACCCGCAACTTCCCCAGCCGCGAGGGCTCCAAGCCCGGCAGCGGCCAGCTGGCAGGCGTGGCCCTGATGGATGCCCGCAGCATTGCCGCCACCACGGCCAACGGCGGCATCCTGACCCCCGCAACGGAGGTGGATTACGACCCCACCGTGCCCGAATATCACTACGATCCCTCCAGCTACGAGGCCCGGGTGTATCAGGGCTTTGGCCACGGCGATTATGATGCCCTGCTCAAGCTGGGCCCCAACATCAAGGACTGGCCCGAGATCGCCCCGCTGGGCGACAACCTGCTGCTGAAGGTGGCCTCCTACATCACCGACCCCGTCACCACCACGGACGAGCTCATCCCCTCGGGTGAGACCTCTTCCTACCGCTCCAACCCCCTGGGTCTGGCCGAGTTCACCCTCAGCCGCAAGGACCCCGCCTATGTGGGGCGCGCCAAGGCCGTGCAGGCCGAGGAAGCCGCCCGCCGGGCAGGGCAGGGGGATGCCGCCCTGCTGGCAAAGATCCGTGCCGTGCCCGGCTGCGAGGCCCTGACCTGGGACGATGTACAGCTGGCCTCCACCATTTTTGCCGTCAAGCCCGGCGACGGCTCTGCCCGTGAGCAGGCCGCCAGCTGCCAGCGTGTGCTGGGGGCCGGGGCCAACATCGTCAACGAGTACGCCACCAAGCGTTACCGCTCCAACCTCATCAACTGGGGCATGCTGCCCTTCCAGCTCAACGGTGCGGCTCCCTTCGGCCTGGGGGACTACATCCTCATCCCCCGTGTCCGGGAAGCCCTTAAGGGCGATCTGCAGAACATCCCTGCCTATGTGCTGGGGGAGGAAGTGAAGCCCTTTGCCCTCTATATGGCACCGCTGACCTCCGATGAGCGGGAGATTTTGGCAGACGGGTGTTTGATCAATTATTATAAGCATTAAATAAAGCTCCCCGGGACTAAACCCCTCAGTCACGCTCCGCGTGCCAGCCCCCCTAATAGTGGGGCCCTTGGCATGGCGTAAAGCTCTGCCTCTTTGCCAAGGCCGCCCCTATTAGGGGCGGTGGCATCCCGCAGGGATGACGGTGGGGTTTGACTCCGGCAGCCGCTTACGGCTCACCCCCCCAGTCGCCTGCGGCGACAGCCCCCCTAATAGTGGGGCCCTTGGCATGGCGTAAAGCTCTGCCTCTTTGCCA
>NZ_JAFREK010000051.1:0-16553 GCF_017377535.1 Faecalibacterium sp. Marseille-Q4137 | reverse complement strand
GCCCCCAGCCACCGCCAGAGCCTGGGCTTCAGCCCGCTGACGTGCAGCAGACGGGCTGTATTCATCTGGCAGGTATAGGCACTGGACAGCAGGATCACCCACAAAAAGCCCTTCATCCCCCATCTGGGCAGGAGGAGCAGCACCCCCGCAATACGGAGCACCGCGTCCCACAGGCTGTACCGGAACACGGCCTTCTGCTCCCCCATCCCCTTCATGGCACCGTCCACCATGCTTTCCAGATACATCAGCGGCATGGCCGGGCCCAGCACCCGCAGATAGAGCCCGGCCTCCTGGCTGTGGTAGAGCAGCAGGGCCAGCGGCTCGCCCCACACCCAGAACAGCGCCCCCGCCAGCACCGAGAAGCAGCCCGTCAGCCGGAGCATCCGGTCCAGCAGGCAGCCCAGCCGGGCGCGCTCGCCCCGGATGTGGGCCTGGGTGATCTCAGGCATCAGCAGCACCGAAAGGCTCCCCAGCAGCCCGAAGGGAAAGGTGAGCAGAGGCAGGGCCATCCCCTTCAGGCTGCCGTACTGGGCCACCGCGGCGCTGCGGCCCCCGGCATCCAGCAGGCAGACCGTCAGGCAGGCAGGCACCAGCATGTTCTCCGCCGTGTGCAGAGCGCTGGCAAGGCACCGCCCGCCCTCCACCGGCCACAGGATCTCCCAGAGCCGCCGGGCAGGGTCGGCAGGCCGTCGGGCCTTTTCTGCGCCGAACGCACGCACCGCCTCCCCACGGTAAAACAGCAGCAGGATGCAGGCCGACACTGCTTCGCTCACCGCCGTGGCGGCCAGCACCGCCGTGCAGCGGGCGCTCACGTCCGGCGCGTTCCCCCATTCCAGCGCGTACCAGATGATCCCGATGCGCACGCTCTGCTCCACCAGCTGGCTCAGCACGTTGGGCTCCACCCGCCGCCGGGCGATAAAGAACCCCCGTAGCACAGCCGAGAGGGCCATCCAGGGCATCCCGAAGGCCGACACCCGCAGCGCGCCCGCCGCCCGCACATCTCCCAGCCACCACCGGGCAGCGGCCCCGGCCAGCCCGTACTGCGCCGCCATGGCCGCCGCGCCCAGCAGCAGCCCCGTGCCCGCCAGCCGCACCAGCATCCCCCGCGCCTGTGCCCGGCCCCGGGCCAGCTCCTCAGCCATCAGCCGGGTGGCCGCCACCGAGACCCCCGCCGTTGCCAGCGTGACAAAGAGCGCGTAGACCGCCAGCACCAGCTGATACAGCCCCATCCCCTCGCCGCCCAGGGCATTGGCCAGATAGATGCGCAGGCCCATCCCGGCCAGCCGCAGCAGGATATCCGCCCCGGTCAGGAGGGCGGCGTTTTTCAGGTAGCTCTGCCCCATGGTATTCCTCCTTCCCCCGCACAGGCGTTCGGTTCAGTGTATGCGGCCTTTCCCGGGCAATATGCACTCTTGTGAAGATGAGCGCCCCTGTGGGTTGTTTCCCACCCGGTTTTATGGTATGATATGGGTTGGTCAAGACGATCTGTCTAATTAAGATAAAGGAGAAAAGGTTAGAGTATGAGCGAAGAATGTACCCATGACTGTTCCACCTGCGGGGCAGCATGTTCTTCCCGCACCGCCGCACCTGAGCACGATGCCCCCAACCCCAACAGCAGCGTGAAAAAGGTCATCGGCGTTGTTTCGGGCAAAGGCGGTGTCGGCAAGAGCATGACCAGTGCCCTACTGGCCTGCGCCATGGCCCGCCGGGGCTACCACTGCGGCATCCTGGATGCCGACATCACCGGCCCGTCCATCCCCAAGCTGTTCGGCATCCATGGCCGTGCCATGGCCGATGAAAAGGGCTGCTGGCCCATCCAGAGCCGGATGGGCATTGATGTGATGAGCATCAACCTGCTGGTCGAGAACGAGGAGGACCCCGTTGTGTGGCGCGGCCCCGTGATCGCCGGTGCGGTCAAGCAGTTCTGGACCGATGTGGTCTGGAAGGACGTGGACTTCCTGTTTGTGGACATGCCTCCGGGAACCGGCGACGTGCCCCTGACCGTGTTCCAGAGCCTGCCCGTGGACGGCATCGTGGTCGTTGCCAGCCCCCAGGAGCTGGTCAGCATGATCGTAGCCAAGGCCGTGAACATGGCTGAGATGATGAAGGTGCCCATGCTGGGCATCGTGGAGAACATGAGCTACATCGTCTGCCCCGACTGCGGCAAGAAGATCAGCGTGTTCGGCGAGAGCCATGTGGATGAAGTGGCTGCAAAGCACGGCCTGCCCGTGCTGGCCAAGTGCCCCATCGACCCCCAGCTGGCTGCCTGCTCCGATGCCGGCATGATCGAGGCCTACCCCGGCCAGTACCTTGAGGGTGCCGCCGATGCCTGCGAGAAGCTGCTGAAGAAGTAAATCATGCGCCACTCCCCCGCCAGCGCCAGCCGCCTGCGGGGGATTTTTGTTTGCATTTCCGGCATTCTATGGTACAATATTGGTAGAGAATTTCCGATTGGAGGTGTCCGCATGAACACGCTTTCCCGCACTGAGATCGAGCAGGTCATCCGGGAGCTGCTGCACAAATATCACGCCGAGTATGCCCTGCTGTTCGGCTCCTATGCCCGGGGAGAAGCCACTGCCGCTTCGGATATCGATGTGATCGTGGTGGGCGGTGCCAACTTCCGGCCAAGGGACATCTTTGCTTTTGGGGAGGAGCTGCGCCAGCGCACCCAGAAGGACGTGGATGCCTTTGAGATCCGGGAGGTCAACACCGGCACTCCCTTCTATGAAAGCATCATGCGGGAGGGGGTCAAGATCGCATGAAGAGATCGGACAAGGAGCGCCTGAAAAAGATCGTTGCCACATGGGAAAGCCTGAAATCCGAGATGCACAAGCGCGGCATTACGCCGGAGCTTCTGCTCGAGGACGAGTTTTCCCAGTGGGCCGTCACGACCCCGCTCTATAACATCGGAGAACAGGTCTACCAGCTCAGTCCGGAGTTCAAGGCCTCTTATCCGGAGCAGCCCTGGAATATGGTCGCCGGGCTGCGTCACCGGCTGGTGCATGACTACGACGGTATCAACTGGAGCATCATCGTCGAAGTCCTGTTTGAAGATATGGAGCCCTTTGTGACTGCCGTGAATGCCATTTTGGCCGGAATGTAAAGGAGAATCCAAATGCCGAACGAACTCAAGATCGGCCGGGTGTACCGGCACTTCAAGGGCGACTTTTATCTGGTAGAGGCCGTTGCCAACGATTCCGAAACGGGGGAGCCCTTTGTGGTCTACCGCAAGCTCTACGGGGACGGCGGGCTCTGGCTGCGGCCCCTTGCCATGTTCCTCAGCCCCGTGGACAGGGCAAAATACCCCGATGCCGCGCAGGAATATCGCTTTGAATTGCAGGAGATCCCCAGCGCCGCCGGGCACTGACGCTGTGAAGCGGATTCATTTTTATTTCGGCTTCACTGAAACATTTTCCGATTTCCTCTATTGTAAATCGCTGCACAAAGCTTTATAATGATAAAGCGCTCTGTGATAGTGGGCAGAGCGAGTGTAAATCATGGGAAAAGGAGTATTCTATTATGCTGACGAATGAATACCTGAAGCGCGTTTACGACGGCCTTGCACAGCGCAATGCCAATGAGCCTGAGTTCCTGCAGGCTGTCCGCGAGGTGCTGGAGAGCATCCAGCCCGTGGTGGAGAAGCATCCCGAGTACGAGAAGGCCGGCCTGATCGAGCGTCTGGTCGAGCCCGAGCGCATCATCACCTTCCGTGTGCCCTGGGTCGATGATCAGGGCAAGGTCCAGGTGAACCGCGGCTACCGCGTCCAGTTCAACAGCGCCATCGGCCCCTACAAGGGCGGTCTGCGCTTCCATCCCTCTGTCAACCAGGGCATCCTGAAGTTCCTGGGCTTTGAGCAGACCTTCAAGAACAGCCTGACCACCCTGCCCATGGGTGGCGGCAAGGGCGGCTCTGACTTTGACCCCCATGGCAAGAGCGACATGGAAGTCATGCGCTTCTGCCAGAGCTTTATGACCGAGCTGTACCGCCACATCGGCCAGTTCGTGGACTGCCCCGCCGGTGATATCGGTGTCGGCGGCCGCGAGGTTGGCTACATGTTCGGCCAGTACAAGCGCCTGACCAACAGCTTCCAGGGCGGTATGCTCACCGGCAAGGGCCTGACCTTCGGCGGCTCTCTGGCCCGTACCGAGGCCACCGGCTACGGCCTGTGCTACTTCACCGCCGAGGCTCTGAAGTGTATGCGCAACGACAGCTTTGAGGGCAAGACCGTGGTCATCTCCGGTTCCGGCAATGTTGCCATCTATGCCTGCCAGAAGGCCCAGGCTCTGGGCGCAAAGGTCGTTACCATGTCCGATTCCAACGGCTACGTCTACGACCCCAACGGCATTGATCTGGCTTACGTCAAGGAGCTGAAGGAAGTCCGCCGCGGCCGCATCAAGGAGTATGCCGAGACTCACGCCGGTGTAACCTACGTTGCCGACTGCTCCAAGGTCTGGACTGTCCCCTGCGACATCGCCCTGCCCTGCGCAACCCAGAACGAGATCAACAAGGAGTCCGCTGAGGCTCTGGTCAAGAACGGCTGCACCGTTGTCTGCGAGGGCGCAAACATGCCCAGCACGCCCGAGGCCATCGAGGTCTACCTGTCCAACGGTGTCCTGTACGGACCCGCAAAGGCAGCCAACGCCGGCGGCGTGGCCACCTCCGGCCTGGAGATGAGCCAGAACTCCGAGCGTCTGAGCTGGACCTTCGAAGAGGTCGATGCAAAGCTGAAGGGCATCATGGAGGGCATCTTCCACGCTTCCTACGATGCATCCGTTGCTGCCGGTTCCGAGGGCAACCTGATGGTCGGTGCAAACTGCGCCGGTTTCCTGAAGGTGGCCACCGCCATGATGGCACAGGGCATCACCTACTAATTGTTCCAAAGCATTTTCAAGAGCTGCGTTCGCAAGAGCGCGGCTCTTTTTGTATCTATTCGCTGGCCGCATCTCCGGGAGCTTTTCCCGGCGGGTCAACGGACATTCCATGCCCGCCCCACAAGCGGGGCCCCACCTCGGATACTCGCCGAGAAAACGCCCCTCGTGTGGCCTGTATAAAGCCCCGCCAACCCGTCCATACTGACCACATCAAGCGAAGAGAGGGTTCTGAAATGGACGAACAGATGTTTTGTTTTCAATGCGAGCAGGCGGCGCACTGCACTGCCTGTACCGGTAAGGCCGGTGTCTGCGGCAAAAGCGCGGACACGGCAGCGGCGCAGGACCGCCTGACCGGCGCACTCATCTCCTACGCCAGCCAGCTCATCGGCGAGGGGCGGGCCCCCGCCCCTGAACAGGCACTTCTGTTGATGGAAGGGCTGTTCACCACCATCACCAACGTGAACTTCGACCCGCAGACCGTGGACCAGCTGACCGAGAGCATCCATGCGGCCTGCCCCGGCATCGGGTTCGACTACGACATGGCAAACCTCTGGCACGAGCCGGACGAGGACATCCGCAGTCTGAAATCGTTCGTCCTGTTCAGCCTGCGCGGCATGGCAGCGTACAATTACCATGCGCGGGTGCTGGGCCGCATCGACCCGGAGCTGGACCGCTTCTTCTGCGAAGCATTGCAGGCCGTTGGCAGCGAATGCTCCATCGACACCCTCTGGACACTGGTGCAGAAGACCGGCAAGGCCAGCTACCGCTGCATGGAGCTGCTGGATGCCGCTAACACCGGGGCCTTCGGCCAGCCGGAGCCGGTGGAGGTGCCGCTCGTCATCGAGAAAGGGCCGTTCATCGTCATTTCCGGCCACGACCTCTACGACATGAAGTGCCTGCTGGAGCAGACGGCGGGCAAAGGCATCCACGTCTACACCCACTCGGAAATGCTCCCCGCCCACGGCTACCCGGAGCTGAAGCAGAAGTACCCGCATCTGAAGGGCAACTTCGGCACAGCCTGGCAGAACCAGCAGCGGGAGTTTGAGGACATCCCGGCCCCGATCCTCTTCACCACCAACTGCATCATGCCCCTGCGGGAGAGCTACGCCGACCGGGTGTTCACCACCTCGGTGGTGTCCTATCCCGGCGTCCCGCACATCGGGCCAGAGCGGGATTTCTCCCCCGTCATTGCCAAAGCACTGGAACTAGGGGGCTACCCGGAAGACACCGCCATGCCCGGCATCAACGGCGGGCGCAGCGTCGTGACCGGCTTTGCGCGGAGCGCTGTGCTCTCCCACGCCAATGAGATCGTTGCGGCCGTGAAAAGCGGGCAGATCCGCCATTTCTTCCTGGTGGGCGGCTGTGATGGCACCCGGCCTTCCCGCCGCTACTACACCGAGTTCGCCAAGCTCACCCCGCCCGACACCGTGATCCTGACGCTGGCCTGCGGCAAATTCCGCCTGAACGACCTGGATCTCGGCACTGTGGCGGGCCTGCCCCGCATCCTCGATGTGGGCCAGTGCAACGACGCATACAGCGCCATTCAGATCGCGCTGGCGCTGGCCGATGCGTTCCAGTGCAGCGTCAACGACCTGCCGCTCTCGCTGGTGCTCTGCTGGTTCGAGCAGAAGGCCGTCTGCATCCTCATCGCACTGCTGGCTTTGGGCATCCGGAACATCCGGCTCGGCCCTACCCTGCCCGCCTTCCTCTCGCCGGGTGTGGTGCGCGTTTTGCAGGAAAAGTACAATCTGATGGCCGTCACGACACCGGAGCAGGACCTGAAAGCGATTTTGGGCGAAGGATGAATCCGTTTCATCTCATCATCAAACCGCACAAGATGCGCTGCGATTGTGCTTTCACGTTTGGTGCAACTGTCGCTTGAAAAATTTTCAGCGTTCAGTATAATTATAGGTACCGGAACAAAGGCGTTCCAGAAGGGTGAAGTCTACCCTTCTGGGGCGCTTTTTTGTTTTCTGTGCAAGATTGGCTGCGGATCGTGCCGCGGCCCAGAGGATATTTTGAGAGATAAGGATGGGAAAGGCAATGGATCAATTTACGGAAAACGCCACGCCTCTTGGCCTGTATGACCCTCAGTTCGAGCACGATGCCTGCGGCATCGGCGCGGTGGTGGACATCAAGGGCCGCAAGAGCCACCAGACGGTCAGCGATGCCCTGAGCATCGTGGAGCGTCTGGAGCACCGCGCCGGTAAGGATGCCGAGGGCAAGACCGGCGACGGCGTGGGCATCATGCTGCAGATCAGCCACAAGTTCTTCTCCAAGGTGGCCGATGAGCTGAACATCAGCCTGGGCAACGAGCGGGAATACGGTGTCGGCATGTTCTTCTTCCCCCAGAACGAGCACCTGCGGGCACAGGCCATGAAGCTGTTTGAGCTGGTCACCCGCAAGGAGGGGCTTGAGTTTCTGGCATGGCGCAGGGTGCCGGTAGACCCCGATGCCGTGGGCCAGAAGGCCCGGGACTGCATGCCCTCCATCTGGCAGTGCTTCATCAAAAAGCCTGCCCGTGTGAGCAAGGGCATTGATTTTGACCGCAGGCTCTATATCATCCGCCGGGTGTTCGAGCAGGCCAGCAACGGCACCTATGTGCCCAGCCTGTCCAGCCGCACCATCGTCTACAAGGGCATGTTCCTGGTGCACGATCTGCGCCTGTTCTACCTTGACCTGCAGGACGAGGATTACGAATCCGCCATCGGCATGGTGCACAGCCGCTTTTCTACCAACACCAACCCCAGCTGGATGCGTGCCCACCCCAACCGGTTCATCCTGCACAACGGCGAGATCAACACCATCAAGGGCAACACCGACGCCATGCTGGCCCGTGAGGAGAGCATCGAGAGCCCCATCCTGCAGGACGACATGAACAAGATCCTGCCCATCATCAACACCTCCGGCTCGGACTCCGCCATGCTGGACAACGCGCTGGAGTTCATGGTGATGAACGGCATGGACCTGCCTCTGGCTGTGATGATCACCATCCCCGAGCCCTGGGAGAACAACAAGAACATCAGCCAGAAAAAGCGCGACTTCTACCAGTATTACGCCACCATGCTGGAGCCCTGGGACGGCCCCGCCGCCATCCTCTTCTCCGACGGCGACGTGGTGGGCGCGGTGCTGGACCGCAACGGTCTGCGCCCCAGCCGCTACTATATCACCAAGGATGGCCGGATGATCCTGTCCTCTGAGGTGGGCGTGCTGCCCTGCGCCCCCGACAATATCCTGATGAAAGACCGCCTGCGCCCCGGCAAAATGCTGCTGGTGGATACCGTCAAGGGCGAGGTCGTGGATGACGAGAAGCTGAAGGAATACTACGCCAGCCGCGAGCCCTACGGCGAGTGGATCGACCGGAATCTGGTCCGGCTGAAGGACCTGAAGATCCCCAACATCAAAGTCCCCAGCTACACCGGCGAGGAGCTGACCCGCCTGCAGAAGGTCTTTGGCTACAAATACGAGGAGATCAAGGAGTTGATCCTGCCCATGGCCCGGGCCGGTGCCGAGCCTTCCGGAGCCATGGGCACTGACACCCCGCTGGCTGTCCTGAGTGACCAGCATCCCCCGCTGTTCAACTACTTCAAGCAGCGGTTCGCGCAGGTCACCAACCCGCCCATCGATGCCATCCGTGAGAAGGTGGTCACCTCCACCAGCGTCTATGTGGGTGCCCACGGCAACCTGCTGGAGGACAAGCCCGAGAACTGCAAGGTGCTCAAGGTGCAGAACCCCATCCTGACCAGCACCGACCTGCTCAAAATCAAGCACATGAATGTGCCCGGCTTCAAGACCGCCACGGTGTCCATCAATTACTATAAGAACACCAGCCTGGAAAAAGCCATCGACCGCGTATTTCTGGAGGTGGACCGCGCCTACAAGGACGGTGCCAACATCATCATCCTCTCTGACCGCGACATCGACGAGTACCATGTTTCCATCCCCAGCCTGCTGGCCGTTTCTGCCGTGTCCCAGTACCTCATCCGCACCAAGAAGAGCACGGCCATGGCCCTCATCCTTGAGAGCGCCGAGCCCCACGAGGTGCACCACTTTGCCACCCTGCTGGGCTACGGTGCCTGCGCCGTCAACCCCTATCTGGCCCACGACACCATTGCCCAGCTCATCGACGAGGGTCTGCTGGACAAGGATTACTACGCCGCCGTGGATGACTACAACAAGGCTGTGCTGAACGGCATCGTGAAGATCGCCTCCAAAATGGGCATCTCCACCATCCAGAGCTACCAGAGCAGCCAGATCTTTGAGGCGGTCGGCATCTCCAAGGATGTCATCGACAAGTACTTCACCGGCACGGTCAGCCGTGTGGGCGGCATCGGTCTGGAGGACATTCAGGCGGATGTGGAAGCTGCCCACAACGCCGCCTTTGACCCGCTGGGTTTGGATATCAACATGGAGCTGGCCGACGGCGGTGCCCACAAGTTCCGCAGCGGCAAGGAAGAACACCTCTTCACCCCGCAGACCATCCATCTGTTCCAGAAAGCCTGCTTCACGGGCGACTACAAGGCCTTCAAAGACTTCACCCGCACCGTGGACAACATGGGTGCCGAGGGCATGCACCTGCGCAGTCTGCTGGACTTCAGCTATGATCCCAACGGCGGCATCCCCCTTGAGGAGGTGGAGCCCGTCAGCTCCATCGTCAAGCGGTTCAAAGCCGCTGCCATGAGCTACGGTGCCCTGAGCAGCGAGGCCCACGAGACCATCGCCATCGCCCTGAATCGTCTGGGCGGCCGGAGCAACACCGGTGAGGGCGGTGAGCCCGAGGAGCGCTACCAGAGCGAGAGCAACTCCAAGATCAAGCAGGTGGCCTCAGCCCGCTTTGGTGTGACCAGCAAGTATCTGGTCTCCGCCGAAGAGATCCAGATCAAGCTGGCACAGGGTGCAAAGCCCGGCGAGGGCGGCAACCTGCCCGGTGCCAAGGTCTACCCCTGGATCGCCAAGACCCGCCACAGTACCACCGGCGTGGGCCTGATCTCTCCCCCGCCCCACCACGACATCTACTCCATCGAGGATCTGGCTGAGCTGATCTATGACCTGAAGAACGCCAACCGCCACGCCAACATCAACGTGAAGCTGGTCAGCGAGGCCGGTGTCGGCACCATTGCCGCCGGTGTTGCCAAGGGCGGCGCACAGGTCATCCTTGTCTCCGGTTACGACGGCGGCACCGGTGCAGCCCCCCGCACCTCCATCAAGAACGCGGGCCTGCCCTGGGAGCTGGGCATCGCCGAGACCCACCAGACCCTGATCCTGAACGGCCTGCGCAGCCGCGTCCGCATTGAGAGCGACTCCAAGCTGCTCTCCGGCCGCGATGTTGCCATCAGCTGTATGCTGGGCGCTGAGGAGTTCGGCTTCGGCACCTCCCTGCTGATGTGCGAGGGCTGCGTGATGATGCGTGTCTGCAACCTGGACACCTGCCCCATGGGCATCTGCACCCAGAACCCCGAGCTGCGCAAGCGGTTCAAGGGCAAGCCCGAGTATATCATCAACTACCTGACCTTTGTGGCGCAGGAGCTGCGGGAGTACATGGCCAAGCTGGGCGTGCGTACCATCGACGAGCTGGTGGGCCGCACCGACCTGCTCCATGTCAAGCCCAGCGCTGCCGGCAGCCGTGCCGCCAAGATGAATCTGGACTGCATCCTGCACAACCCGGCCATTGCAAACAGCAACGTCCACTTTGTGCCTGCTGATACCTATGACTTCCACCTTGAGAACACCCTCGACATGAAGGTGCTGATGAAGAAGTTCAAGCTGGGCAGCAAGGCACCCCAGAGTGTCCGGCTGGAGGTCTCCAACACCGACCGCGCCCTGGGTGCCATCTTTGGCAGCGAGATCACCCGCAAGTACGGCAGCTCCCTGCCCGACGATGTCTACACCGCCGAATGCATCGGCGCAGGCGGCCAGAGCTTTGGCGCGTTCATCCCCAAGGGCCTGACCCTCAGCCTGACTGGCGACTGCAACGACTACATGGGCAAGGGCCTGTCCGGCGGCAAGATCATCGTCCGCCCGCCCGAGGGCATCGGCTACAAGCCCGAGGAAAACATCATCACCGGCAATGTGGCCCTTTACGGTGCCACCAGCGGCAAGGCCTTCGTCTCCGGCGTGGCCGGTGAGCGCTTCTGCGTCCGCAACAGCGGCGCGACCGCCGTTGTCGAGGGCGTGGGTGACCACGGCTGTGAGTATATGACCGGCGGCACTGTCGTGGTTCTGGGCCAGACCGGCAAGAACTTCGCAGCCGGCATGACCGGCGGCGTGGCCTACGTTCTGGACGAGAACTGGGATTTCTACCAGCGGGTCAATAAGGAGACCGTGAGCCTGGAGCCTGTGGAGCACAAGTACGATGTTGCTGCCCTGAAGGAGCTCATCCGTGAGCATGTGGAAGCCACCGGCTCCCCCCGCGGCAAGGAGATCCTGGACAACTTCAGCGAGTACCTGCCCAAGTTCAAGAAAGTCCTCCCCTACGATTACGACCGGATGCTCCGGGTCATCGCTTCCATGGAGGAGCGCGGCCTGGACGGCGAACAGGCACAGATCGAAGCATTCTACGCTGTGCAGAAGAAGAAGTAAGGAGGGCTGGATCATGGGCAAGATCACTGGATTTATGGATTACACGCGCAAGACCAGCACGGATGTCCCGCCGCTGGAGCGCATTGAAAATTTCAACGAGTTTCACGTCTGGCTCTCCCGCGAGGAGCAGCAGACCCAGGCCGCCCGCTGCATGGACTGCGGCGTGCCCTTCTGCCAGGCCGGCATGATGATCGGCGGCATGGCATCGGGCTGCCCGCTGAACAACCTGATCCCCGAGTGGAACGACCTGGTCTATCAGGGCAAGTGGGAGCTGGCACTCCACCGCCTGCGCGCCACCAACCGCTTCCCGGAGTTCACCAGCCGGGTCTGCCCCGCCCTGTGCGAGGCCGCCTGCACCTGCGGTGACGTGACCGGCAGCAGCGTGACCGTGCGCGAGAACGAGCACGCCATCGTGGAAACGGGCTACGCCAAGGGCTGGCTCCACGCCGCCCCTCCCCCGGCCCGCACCGGCAAGAGCGTGGCCGTCATCGGCAGCGGCCCGGCCGGTCTTTCGGTGGCCGAGTACCTGAACATCCGGGGCCACGCCGTCACCGTGTTTGAGCGCGCCGACCGCGTGGGCGGCCTGCTGATGTACGGCATCCCCAACATGAAGCTGGACAAAGCCGTCATCGAGCGCCGCATCAGGATCATGCAGGCCGAGGGCGTGGAGTTCCGCACCAGCATGGATGTGGGCGGTGCCGTGGATGCCGAGAGCATCCTGAACAGCTACGATGCCGTGGTACTCTGCTGCGGTGCCAAAAAGGCCCGTGACCTGAACGTTCCGGGCCGGGATGCCAACGGCGTGCATTTTGCCGTGGATTACCTCACCAGCGTGACAAAGAGCCTGCTGGACAGCAAATTTGCCGACGGCAGGGCCATTGATGCCAAGGGCAAGAACGTTCTGGTCATCGGCGGCGGCGACACCGGCAACGACTGCCAGGGCACGGCCCTGCGGCAGGGCTGCACTGATCTGGTGGCTCTGGAAATGATGCCGCAGCCTCCCAAGGAGCGTGCCGCCAGCAACCCCTGGCCCGAGTGGCCCCGGGTGCTCAAGGTGGACTACGGCCAGACCGAGTGCATGGCAAAGTTCGGCAAGGACCCCCGTGTCTACCAGACCACGGTCAAAGAATTCCTCAAGGACGATGCAGGCAACCTGACCGCTGCCGTCATCTCCTACCTCAAGCCCGAGCGTGACCCCGAGACCGGCCGCACCAACATGGTGCCCACCGGCGAGGAGTTCACCTACAACTGCGAACTGGCCTTCATTGCCGCCGGTTTCGTGGGCTGTGAGAGCTATGTGGCCGATGCCTTCGGTGTCAGCCTGACTGGCCGCGGCTGCGTGGACATCGACCATTTCCGCACCAACGTGGACAAAGTGTTCGCCTGCGGCGATATGCGCCGGGGCCAGAGCCTTGTGGTCTGGGGCCTGCGCGAGGGCCGCGACTGCGCCGCCGAGGTAGACCGCTACCTCATGGGCTACACCAACCTGTAAGCCCGCATCCCGGCCATTACTGAACCATTCTCTTTCCTATCCTAAACAAGCGGAAAGCCCCATCGGTATTTTTCGTACCGATGGGGCTTTCTGCGTTATTTTCTTGGGGTTTCTCTCTTCGTGAAGGGGAGCGGGCGAACCCTCTCCGGGCAGTTGCCTTGCCCTCTCAGTCAAAGCCTAACAGCTTTGCCAACTCCCCTAGTAGGGGAGCTGTCGCCGCAGGCGACTGAGAGGTTGTACGAAGGATCACTTCATCTCTTTCACCCTATTCCACCCCCGGATCACTTCCCACCGGCCCACAGAAGCGTCTGCGGGCTTATCGGCGGAGATGAGCTGGCTTTCAACAGCCCAAGTCAGAGCCTTCTGCTCGTCGGTGGCATCCTCAGCCATCACAGCGGCAGGGGCGGGTTTGCCAGCTTCGGTCCAGAGGAGTTTTGCCAGTTCGGTGGTGTTCTGGGGGATAGCTGCACCGGCAGGCAGGACAGTGTTCAGGTACAGTTCCGTGCCGATCATGTAACCGGTATAACCCAGCACAGCCGTACCGGCACCGGCAACACCGATCATGGCAGCGGTACCCAGCACGCCGGGACCTTCGCTTTCAATGGTGGCATCCTGCGTCATGGCCTCGATGGTCACAGCCTGTGCAGGCATCTTGAAGGTCAGGGGGTTCTCCTTGACGTTCACATCCAGCTTCGCATCACTGTTAATGCTCCACAGGTCAAACACAATCGCATCGGTGGGGGCGGTATATTTCACCGTCACTTCGGCATTTTCGGGAACTTTAGCCGTCAGGGTGCCATCCTCGGCCTTGGTAAATTCCACTGCCTTGCCGTCAGCATCCTTCACGGTCACTTCGGCGTTCTTGACGGTCAGGTCGTACCGCTTGACAACAGGAGCAACCGGTTCGGTATCTTCCTTCTTGTCATTGTCCTTGTTGGTGTCATCCGGCTTGTTGTCGCCCGGCTTCGGGGGCAGGGTGCCGCCGTTGTTGGTCAGCTTGCTTTCGTCAAACTTGCCGCCGGAGATCACACCGGTTTTCTCATTGGTCACAGCACCGATAAAGTTGCCGTTGCCAATGGTTCCGTTGTTTTTCACCTTGCCGGAAAACGTACCATCGTTAATTGCGCCATTATTGGTCACTTCGCCGGAAAACGTACCATTCTCAATTTTACCATCGCTCTCGTTTGTCACGCCTCCAGAGAATTGAGTCGCCTTTTCTCCGGTCGTTGTGATTGTGCCCTTATTGGTCACTTCACCAGTTACGGTACCGCCGTTGGCGTTCAGGGTTCCGTTGTTTTCAATGGGAATGCTCAGGGTACTACCCGTACCACTGTCAATCAATGTCAGATTACCATGATTGATGATTTTCTTTTCGGCGTTTTCTCCAGCAACCTGCTTGCCCGTCAGATCAACAGTAACTGTAACGCCCTCGGGGATGGTCAATGTATTCTCCATGTCGTTCGGTGTCACATAGCTCAGGAATTTGAGCTGAGCATTCCCATGCGCTTTGTCTTGAATCGCTTTTAAGGTTGATTCATCCGGCCATCTGTGGCCAATCAGTTTGACATACGCCTCATATTCTACCTCATTGCATACACCAGTAGCGGAAGCATCTTCAATTCTTTCGAATTTTCCGCTTACAATCTTTCCCACAGACTCATTTACGACTGTTCCGGTAAACTCAGCATTCTCCGTTCCGGTAATCGTTCCACGGTTTTGGATTTTTCCGCTGACGGTAGCATTATTTACATGCAGCTGAACACCAGTATGAATGACCATATCATAGCGTTCACTGTTTGTAATGGTGCCGCCACTCAGTAAGATCTCTGTATTGCTACGAGCGGAAGTCCATAAACCATATCCTTTGTTGTTGTCGATGGTTCCTCCACTCATTATGAACTTGGACGTTCCACTCCAAGCAATCGAAACACCATCATTGCTGCAATTTTTGATTTCAGCCGAGTCGCTCATGGTAAAAGTACAGGTGTTCCCAGAGTCAGGATACATTTTTACGCCTGCACCTTCTGGTGCTGTACAATTTTCAATTGCGCCTCCGGTCATGTTGAAGGTGCCATCGCTCATGTACACACCGCCACCGCTTGTGCTTGCGGTAAAGCCCTGAATGGTGCCGCCACTGATCGTCAGGGCACTGCCGGAGCCTTCCATATAGATTGCTCCGCCGTGCCCTGTTACCGTACCATTGCCCTGAATGATACCTTTGCCCACACTATCCTTGATTTCCAGCGTGCCGTCATTCGAGATGTTAAACGCTCTCTGGTTATTTGCCGCTGTAATGGTGTGGCCGTTCAGATCAATGCTCAGTTTTTTATTATTGATAGAGAGAGTGTCTGTTAACGTAATATTGCCGCTCAATTGGACATTTCCGCCTTTTGTAGCAGCAGCTGTCAGCCCCGTCAAATCTGAAACCGGTGTAGCTGTACCGCTCGAAGTGCCGCCCATTGCGTCCGACAGCGTTATCGCATCATCTCCCAGGGTTGTACCCCCCCCCCTACTGTTGCCAGAGCGGGTGCAGGCATTATGCTGACTGCCATACTGACTGCCAGTGCCATACTAATCAATCGTTTTTTCATCTGCAAAAGCCTCCTTATAAAAATATGTTCTGCAGATCTGCCCCGGCAGGAAAGCCGGACGCATCCGTTGCTTTTTTGCCCATGGTGGGCAAATCATCAGCACTATTGTAACAAATTTTGGAGCATTTGGCAATGTTTTAAGGCAAATTGTCGAATATCCGGTAAAATGGCCTTTCAGCCTGCATTTCGTCCCGAGGAAGGCGGTGTGACTTTTGCACCTGTGCAGCACATAATAAGGTCGCGAATGTAAATTGGTGCGTATCCATGGTATCACCAAGCAACAAGAAGCCCCATCGGTAGTGCCTATACCGACGGGGCTTCCTGCTTTGCTGGGGGTTAGTGCTTACCGGCCTTGAACCATCTGTCAAGCCACTTGCAAATGACAAACCCGCACAGAAACAGCAACAGCGCTCTGCCTTATCCGGCAGGGCGCTTTGCGTCAATCTTCTCTCTTCAATTCTTCTTGCAGCAGCCGTTTGAACAAAACCGGGTAATTACTTGCACCATGCACGATATGGTAGACGAACACAGTATCCACAATCAGCCGATAGACGCAGAGATACTGCCCGGCGATCACATAGCGATAGCCGCTTTTCAGCAGTTCGGCATCTCTTGGAAGCGAACCCGACAGCGGGAAACGTTCCAACCGCGAAAGAGAATCCAAGATCCGATCCGTGATTTTTCGGGCAGAATTCGGCCCTACCAGATTCATGTGAAGCTGTGCGATTGCTTCCAGTTCCCGCTGTGCCGACTCCAGAATTTCGATCTTAGCCACGACGATAGATCTCCTCCAGCCGTTTTCTGGAATCCTCCAGCGTGTAAGCCGGAGCACCAGCAAGCCTTCCCTGTTCCGCTGCTTCCAGCTTTGCCCGGAGTTTCAACGCCTCTTCCCGCTGTTCGAATGCTTCTATGCTCATTACAACAAGGTCGCCCTCTCCATTCTTTGTAATGTAGATCGGCTCACCCGCTCCGTGCGCCAGATTTGAAATGGAACCGTAGTCATTGCGAAGCGCTGTAGA
>NZ_JAFREK010000050.1:0-17083 GCF_017377535.1 Faecalibacterium sp. Marseille-Q4137 | reverse complement strand
CAGACCGTTGGGGTCGCTTAATTTGATTTTTGTCTAACTTTTGGGGTTCATATCATACATCTGTGGCTGTGTTTTGTGTTCAGTTGCTTACTGTTGCGTGGACTGGATATGGAGAGACAACATATCTCCCGATCTTACATGGGTTTCTTATCTGCCATCACTCTGGCAGTTTGCCTTGCAGATATGTCGGCATCCCCACTGCGGCCGTATCCGGCCTGACCTTAAACATGGCTTTTTCAATCTACCTCCCTTATCGGTTTTCCGCGATATATTTCTCCGCCATGTGAACTGCCACCGCGCCGTCCGCCACTGCGGTGACCACCTGACGGAGGGGCTTCGTCCGCACGTCGCCCACGGCGTAAACGCCGGGAATACTGGTTTCCGTGGTCTCTCCGGCCACGATATAGCCGCCGCCGTCCAGCTCCAGTTGACCCACCGCCAGTGCCGTGGCGGGCTGTCGGCCCACGCTGACAAATACGCCGTCGCAGTCCACCACGCTTTCCTCACCGGTGACGGTGTCCCGCAGGCGGACGCCGGTCAGCCTGTCCCCGGAAAGCAGCGCGGAAACGACGCTGTTCCAACGGAATTCCACGTTTTCGGCCTGTGCCAGCGGCTCGTGATAGATCTTGGTGGCCCGCAGGGTGTCTCTGCGGTGGACGAGGATCACTTTTTTCGCCACGCGGCTGAGAAGGAGGGCATCTGCCGCGGCGGAATTGCCGCCGCCCACCACGACCACCGTTTTGCCCTTGTAAAACATCCCGTCGCAGGCGGCGCAGTAGGCCACGCCTCGGCCCACCAGTTCCGACTCTCTGGCCACGCCCAGCGTTCTGGGGTTCGCACCGGTGGCCAGCACCACGGTTTTCCCCAGGAAAATCCCCTCGCTGGTCTCCACGAGCTTGGGAACCGCCGTCAGATCCATGCGGAGGACTTCTGCGTATTCGCTGCGTGCCCCGAAGCGCTCCGCCTGCTTTTGCATCTTCTCCGCCAGAGAGAAGCCGTCGATCCCGTCCTCAAAGCCGGGATAGTTGTCGATCTGCTCGGTCAGGGCCATCTGCCCACCGGCGGACAGTTTTTCCAGCACGATGGTGTCCAGCCCCGCCCGTGCCGCGTACAGGGCGGCGGTGTAGCCGCCCGGGCCGCCGCCCACCACGAGCATATCATAAACATGATTGTTGTTCATATCTGAACCCTCCGTTATTTCGCCAAGGCTTCCTGAATGAAACGGTCGATTTCTGCCTTTGAGCTGGGCGCGGTGATGGAATCCACGGCCTTTCCGTTCCGGTACAGCACCAGAGTTGGGATGTCCTCGATCCCCTCGGCCCCCGCCAGCCGCGGCTCCTCGTCAATGTTGATTTTGCCGACGGCAAGACTGTCCGCGTATTCCTCTCCAATCTTCTCATACGCAGGGCCGATCCTCCGGCAATAGCTGCACCAGGGCGCCCAGAAATCCACCAAAACAGGCTTTTCCTCCCGGATCAACTGCTTAAACTGCTCCTGATTCATATTCATAGCTGCCATATCTGTCAGCTCCTTTCCTTTGTTTGGGTATTCTCAAGACTCCGGTCTCGCCCCACACCACATTGTGACCTCATCCTGAGATGACGGTAGCCATATAAAAAATACCTCCTATTTTCCTTACTCAGACTCTGACGGATAGGTTCTTCTTTTCTAATGAAACATACGCTCAACCGCGGATCGACGGTCGCGCATTTTACCGTTGCCTTGCTTCCCCCAGAGTCGTTATATGTGGCACACCGCAGCGGAGCGAAGTCCTTCCGGCAGGCCGTCGGGCGCAGCAGGTGAAAGTTCCCAGCGTACCTGCCCCGCCCACTGGGAGGCGACGGCGGAGAAGTGGAGCATGACAATACCGAGATCCAATGCGGCATCCAAATTATCGGTGTAGGCATCCTCCTGCTGCACCAAATAGATGCTGTGATCCTGCACAAGGAAGCTATAGGGCTGACGGTTGAGATAGCTGGGGGAGAGCGAAGCGGCGTAGAAGGACTGCCAGAGCATATCGTCGTAGAAGTCCATCATCTCGTCAAGCCCAGACTTGTTGCTCCAGCTCCCCATGTGAACCAAATCATTCACGCCCTTTTTGGGCGCGTAGTACTGCTGCTCGGCCCGCACATCGATCTGAGACATACTTAGGATATTCAGCCGCAGCTTTTTTGCGGTCTTTTCCCCGTAGCCAAAGGCAACGATTGCCGCCACCTCTAACGGGGTGGCGAGAGACAGTGCCTTTTTGATTTTGTCGCTGTCGGTGAAGGTCATCCAGCAGGTGTCAATGTCCAACTCAGTCAGCTTGAGGACGAGATCTTCCATCATGTAGCCGGCGTTGATGGCCGCATAGGAATGCGGGGCAGACATAAGGAGCAGGTAGTGCGGTGCTCCGATGAGAAATTGATTATAGCCCGCTGAGCTCTCCAGCGCCGGCTGTGCATCCTTGTCCAAGACGATCAACTCCGTTGCAATCTCCGGGACAAGACGGGGGCAGGTCTTTTCATAGTAGGATCGGAGCTGGCCGATAGCCTCGCTCGGAACTTCCTTTTCGCGGAATGCGTGAACGGATCTGCGATTTTGAATCATAGCGCTGTAATTCATAGTAGTATCTCCTATTCTGATGTCTTTGGTTTTCTTATAAATCGTCTATCAGTGCGGTGCTCTTGGCGTAGGCGGTACTGCGTGCCTCAAAGAAATCGGTCTTGACCATGTTGGCGTCGGCGTACTGGCTGACCCATTCCATGCTCTCCGGTTCGCTCTCAAAGCCTGGATACAATGCGGGATAGCCAAGGCTCGTCCAGCGGAGGTTGCCGAGATAGCGGATGTAATCGCTGATCATCTGCCGGTTCAGCCCCGGGATGTCGTCGCCGATTACATAATGCCCCCATGCGATTTCCTGCTCCACGCCCTCACGCATCATCTCGCGCAGCGCTTGTACGCTCTCGGCGGTGAACAACTCCGGCTGCTCCTTTTGCAGCTCCGTGATGATATTGCGGAACAGCCACAAGTGCGTGTTCTCATCGCGGTTTATGTAGCGAATCTCCTGCGCCGAGCCGGGCATCTTCCCGTTTCGGGAGAGATTGTAGAAGAACATAAAGCCGCTGTAAAAATAGATGCCCTCCAAAATATAGTTTGCCATCATCACGCGCAGCAGCGTGGGAGCGTCCTTCCGCTCCTGAAACTCGTTGTAGCAGTCCCCAATGAAGGTGTTGCGGCGCAGCAGATGCTCGTCCGATTTCCATTGGTAGAGGATGTCATTGCGCTCCACGGGGGAACAGATGGTGTCGAGCATATAGCTGTAGCTCTGTGAGTGGACACACTCCTGAAACGCCTGAATGGACAGGCAGAGATTGACCTCGTTGGCGGTAATGTAGGCGCCGATATTAGGCAGGTTCGCTGTCTGAATGGAATCCAAAAAGACAAGAAAACTCAGAATTTTATCGTAGGCGCTGCGCTCGGCTGACAGCAGGCGGGGATAGTCCTTCACATCCTGCGAGAGATTGATCTCCTCAGGGATCCAAAAGTTGTTCATGGCCTGCCGGTACCAGTCGCTGACCCAAGCGTACTTCATATTGTTGAAGTCGTTGAGGTTGGTGGTATTGCCGCCGATCATGCGCCGCAGGCGCACATCAGGGTCGCCCTCCGGGTTAAAGAGGGGCTTTTTCTTCAGTTCCGTCATGCTATCCTCCTTATGACGAGCAGCTTTCGCAGGTCTCGACCTCAAGGGCCTTGCTGCGGACATAGTAAATGGTCTTGACGCCGGCCCTCCACGCCTCCAAATACAGTCTGAGCACCTGACGCATGGAATAGTCGTTGGTGATATAGAGATTCATGCTCTGCGCCTGGTCAATATGTCTCTGGCGAAGGCCCGCAGCGCGTACCGACCAGCTTTGGTCGATCAGATGCGCTGCCTTATAGTACCACCATGTGTCCATAGAAAGCTCCGGAGCAACGCGGGGCAGCATGCTGCCCTTTTTTTCCTCTAAAAAGAATTTCTTCATAATTGGATCTATGCCCGCCGACGTGCCGGAGAGGATAGATGTGCTGGAGGTCGGTGCGACCGCCAGCAGATAGGCGTTGCGCATTCCCTGCACCGCCACCGTTTTCGCAAGCGCCCGCCACTTTTCGGAGGTATAACCCCGCTTTTCAAAATACGCGCCCGTCTGCCAGTCGCTGCCCTCAAAGAGCGCGTAACGACCCTTTTCCCGTGCCAGAGCTGTGTCCGCCTTGACAGCGGCGTAGTTGATGAGCTCGAACACTGCGTCGGTGAAGGCAAGGTGCTCATCGCTCTCCCAGTGGATGCCGCGCTTTGCCAGCATGTGGTGGTAGCCGCTGACGCCCAGGCCGATGCTGCGGTACTTCTGATTGGTAAGCCGCGCGTATTCCAACGGGTAGAAGTTGAGATCGATCACATTATCCAGTGCGCGGATGGCCGTTTCCACCGTGCGTTCCATATAGGCCTCGTCCTCCACCGGCAGATTACCGAGAGACAGACTCGCCAGGTTGCAGACCACAAACTCACCTGGACGTGTGGCCGTCACCACAATTGTGTCGCCGTTCTCCGTGTGCACCTCAGTGCTGATGTGCTCGATGGGTGCCATGTTCTGCGCGATCTCCGTACAGAGATTGGAGCAATAGATCATTCCCGTGTGGCCGTTTGGGTTCATATGATTTACACTGTCGCGATTGAAAGCGAAGGGTGTGCCGGTCTCCACTGCCGAGCGAAGCACCAGCCGCACGATGTCCTTGACGGTGACGCTGCGCTTTTCGATGCGCGGGTCATTGACGCAGTCCAGATACCGCTTCTCCCATTCTGTACCCCAGTAATCCTCCAGTGCGTAGCCCTTGACCGTGAGGATCTCATGCGGACACATGAGATGCCACGGCGCGTCTATGTTCTCCTCCGCCAGTCGCCAGAAGAGATCCGGATAGCACACGGCGGGAAACACATCATGTGCCTTCATGCGGTCGTCGCCGTTGTTGGTGCGCAGTTGAAGGAATTCCGGCAGATCCCGGTGCCATGCGTCTAAGTAAACCGCCACAGCGCCCTGCCGCATCCCCAACTGATCCACCGCCACGGCGGTGTCGTTGACCAGCCGGATCCAGCGGATAACACCGCCCGCCGCCCCTTGAAAGCCGCGGATGGTGCTGCCTGCAGCGCGCACCTTACCGAAGTACATCCCCATTCCACCGCCGAATTTAGAGACCTTTGCGAAGTTGTCCAGCGAGCGGTAGATGCCGTCCAGACTGTCCGGCACAGTGTCCACAAAGCAGCTTGAAAGCTGATGGTAGGGCTTTCGTGCGTTGGACATGGTAGGTGTCGCCATCGTGACCTCCATACGGCTGAGCATATCGTAAAAGCGTTTTACCCACCCCATGCGGTCAGAGCCTTCGTTCATAGCAAGATGCAGCGCGATACCCAAAAACATCTCCTGCGGTGTTTCCAGCGGCACGCGGCTGCGTGACTGGATCACATAGCGTTTGAGCAGCAGGTCAAGGCCGGAGTAGGTGAACAGCTCGTCCCGTTCCGGGCAGAGAAAGTCCTCCGCCATGGCAATCTCCTCGTGGGTATAGTGGGCAAGGATATAGTCACCGTAGAGTCCCTTATCCGTCAGATAGCGAAGCCTGCTATAGAGGTCGCCGACGCCGCGCCCCTCCCATTCCTGTGCGTTGCGACAGCGAAAGGAGTGGTTCAGAAGCCGCGCCGCGATGAACTCCCACTTGGGTGCCTCTGCCGTAGTCAGCTCTACCGCCGCCTTGGTCAGTGCCTCAGCCCGCTCATCCTCAGTCATGCCCAGGCGACAGAAACTCTCAAACTTCATTTGAAGCGCCGCGAGGGAGTAGACTTCCTCGGTAAAATCCATCTGGATGCGGCGCAGCACCTCGTCAAGCGAGTCATCCCCCACCGTCCGCGCGATGGTATGCCGGACACGGCGCAGCGCAGACCGCTTTTCGCGGTAGAGGATGTACGCCTTGGCCACCTCATAGTGTCCGCGCTCCATGAGCGCTCGCTCCACCTCGTCCTGCACACGTTCTACGGTGAGCGGCACTGTGACGGAGAGATTGTTGAGAACGGTGGCGAGGATCTCATCCATCTCTCTGCTCCCGATCTCCTTGCCCTGTCCGTCAAACGCCTTTTTCATGGCGTTGAAAATTTTCTCCTGTTGAAAGGGAACAGACTCCCCGTTTCGTTTTCTGATCTCCATTTCGATCCTCTCATCTTCTCCGGTCACTTCTCATGTCCTTTTGGGCAAAGAGCGGGCAAGCGCAGTATCACGCTTGCCCGCTCTGTTTTTGAAAGCCGGTTTTTCTGCAGCCGACGCGGCAGGGCTGTTTGTTGTCTTGGCTTTGGCTTCTCTGCCAGTCACTTCATAGATTCCAGAATAGCGTCCGCCAGTGCTTCCAGCTCAGTGCGCTTGTCCGTGCCCATGGACGAGGCGAGGCTGAGCCGCTCGTTGAGCACCGTCATGTTCTTAAGCTCATCGTTGACGAATTTCTGCATGAGGTCACCGGACTTCACCGCCCATGAGCCGTTTTCAATGATGGCAAAGGTGCGGTTTTGCAGATTCAGTGCCTTCATATCCATGAGGAAGTCATGCATGGCGGGGTAGATGCCGAGGTTGTAGGTCACAGAGGCCAGGACAATGTGACTGTACTTAAACGCCTCGGAGATCAGCTGGGAGACATGAGTGGAGGACACATCGTACATCGCCACCTTGCTCATGCCCTTATCGCAGAGCGACGTCGCCAGCGCCTGCGCCGCGTTCTCCGTGTTGCCGTACATAGAGGCGTAGACGATGAGCACGCCCTGGGTCTCAGGGGCATAGCGGCTCCATGTGTCGTACTTTTCAATGAACCAGCCCAGATCCTTGCGCCACACGGGGCCGTGGAGCGGGCAGATGTACTTGATCTGATCCAAAACGCCGCCGGCCTTTTTCAGCAGGAGCTGGATGTGGGGGCCGTACTTGCCCACGATGTTGGTAAGGTAGCGACGGGCGTCGTCCAGCCAGTCCCGCTCGAAGTCCACCTCGTCGGCGAACAGCTTGCCGTCCAGCGCGCCGAAGGTGCCGAAGGCGTCGGCGGAAAAGAGGACGCCGTCGGTGACGTCGAGGGTCACCATGGCCTCCGGCCAGTGAACCATAGGCGCGCCCACAAAGGTGACGGTGTGCTTGCCGAAGGAGAAGGTGTCGCCCTCCTTCACCTCGATGCACTCATGTCCGTCCACATGGAAGCCGAACTGCCGCATGAGCATGAATGCCTTCTCGTTGGAGATCAGTTTCACCTTGGGATGGCGCAGCAGGATCTCCTCGATGCAGGCGGCGTGATCCGGCTCCAGATGGTTGACCAGCAGGTAGTCCAGCTCGCGGCCATCCAGCACATACGCCAGATTTTCCAAAAGCTGGCGGCAGGCAGACCAGTCCACCGTGTCAAAGAGCACCGTCTTTTCATCCAGCAGGCAGTAGGCGTTGTAGCTTACGCCCCGGGGAATGGGAAAGCAGTTTTCAAACAGGGCCAGGCGATGGTCGTTGGCGCCCACCCAGTAGAGGTCGTTCGTTACTTTACGCACGCAATACATCTTATCTTGCCTCCTTCACGGCCTCAAGCCTTTACAAATTGATCCTTCGTCTCCGCGCACTCGGGACACACCCACTCGGCGGGAAGCTGCTCAAAGAGCGTACCGGGCGCGATCTCGCCGTCCTCGTCGCCCAACTCCGGCACATACTCGTAGCCGCAGCCGCTGCAGACGTAGCGGTCGCCGATGGGGGCGGGCTTCGGCGGCGTGGGCCGCTTCATCTTTACCATGGGCGGCGCGGGCAGCTTTTCGCCGCTATCCAGCGCGGCAGTGAGCAGGGGCAGGATCTCCTCCACATCGCCCACGATGCCGTAGTCGCAGTTCTTGAAGATAGGCGCGTTACCGTTCTTATTGATGGCCACGATGGTGGAGGCGTCCTTGATGCCCTTAAGGTGCTGGGATGCGCCGGAGATGCCGCAGGCGATGTACAGATTGCCGGTGAACTTCTGACCGGACATACCCACATAGCGGTTCAGCGGCAGATATTTGAGAGTCTCCGCCACAGGGCGGGAAGAACCGATGGCCGCGCCGGCGGCCTTGGCCAGCGACTCTACCAGTTTCATGTTCTTTTTCTCCCCGATGCCCTTGCCCGCGGAGACCACCCGCTCCGCCTGCGGGATGGGCGTATCCATAGGGATGCCCACGGAGAAGTCGTGACCATCCTTCTTCAGCGCTGCCACAAGGTCGGCCACCTGCTGGGCAGCGTCCCCCTCCCGGAAGATGGTCTTTTTGCGAATGCCGGTGATGGGCGCGGGTTTCTTGGCCGCCGAACGGCTCTCGCCGCCGGAGCTCTTGCCCAGCCTGCCCAACAGATGAGAGGCGATGACCACCCGCTGGATCTCGTTAGTGCCCTCGTAGAGGGTGGTGATCTTGGCGTCGCGGTAGGCCCGTTCCACCTCCATGCCCTTGAGGTAGCCGCTGCCGCCGTGGATCTGCAAGGCATCGTTGGTGACCTCCAGCGCGATGTCCGAGGCATACATCTTCGCCATGGCGGACTCCATGCCGTAAGGCGCGTGCTGCTCCTTCAGCTCCGCCGCGGAGTAGATGAGGAACCGGGCGCAGCGCAGCTTGGTTGCCATATCCGCCAGCTTGAAGGCGATGCTCTGCTGGGCCGCGATGGGCTTGCCGAACTGGACGCGCTCCTTGGAATAGCTCAACGCGTGCTCAAACGCGCCCTGGGCGATGCCCAGCGCCTGCGCGGCGATGCCGATGCGTCCGCCGTCCAGCGTGGACATGGCAATCTTGAAGCCCTCGCCCTCCTTACCCAATAGGTTTTCCTTGGGAACCTTCACGTCGTTGAAGATCAGCTCCGCCGTGGAGGAGGAGCGAATACCCATCTTGTCATAGTGGTCGCCGAACTCAAAGCCCTTCCAGCCCTTCTCCACGATGAAAGCGGAGATGCCCCGGGTGCCGATGTCCGGCGTGGTGACGGCGAAAACCACATAGGTGTCCGCCTTAGGGGCGTTGGTAATGAAGATCTTGCCGCCGTTGAGGAGGTAGTAGTCCCCCTTATCCAGCGCCGTGGTCTCCGTGCCGCCGGCGTCGGATCCGGCGTTGGTCTCCGTAAGGCCGAAGGCGCCGATTTTCTCGCCCTTAGCCAGCGGAACCAGATATTTCTTCTTCTGCTCCTCGGTGCCATAGGCGAAAATGGGCCATGAGCCGAGGGAGACGTGGGCGGAGAGGATTACGCCCGTGCCGCCGTCCACACGGGCCAGCTCCTCCACCGCGATGGCGTAGCTCAGGGCATCAAGACCGGCACCGCCGTACTCCTTGGGGTAGGGAATGCCCATCCAGCCCAGCTTACCCAGCTTCTTGACAGCCTCCTCGGGAAACTCGTTGTTCTGATCCATTAAAAATGCGAGGGGCTTGATCTCCTCCTCCGCAAAACTCCGGATCTTCGCGCGCAGCTCTTCGTGCGCCGCCGTGGTTTGAAACAGCATACGGGTACCTCCTTTTAAAATTTTACAGCTTGCTTGTATCTTGGGGATCGGATCCGCCGGTCAGCAGCCTGCGCAGGCTCACGGCACGGAACGCCTCGTCCTGCTTTTGCTGCAAGGCCGCCAGCTGACAGTGGATGGCGCACCGCCCATGCTTGTCCTGCCAGCGGCATTCATATCCCGGCTCCATGCAGGCGCACAGGATGCCCCGCTCCCCCACGACCCCCATGAGATCGTAGAGGGAGGTCGCGTCCAGATCGCAGGACAGCTCGCAGCCGCCGAGAGCGCCGCGGCTCACCCGCACCAAATTGCCGGCGGAGAGCTTGCGCAGAATCTGGTAGGCAAACTGATTGGGGATCAATTCCGTTTCCGACATCTCGGCCACCGAATGCTTCTCCCCGTCCAGCAGCACCCGCAAAATGCGCAGCGCGTAGTCCGTCTCTTTGGTGATGATCATGCTCCACATCCTCTTTTCGCTTGCTTGTTAATACCATCATATCAATCTTGATAAATTTTGTCAAGATTATTTCAAAAAAAATATCGCTTTCATACAGACCGCCCCAGCCCGGGTCAGCTTCGCTTTCCATTCAGCGAAAAGCCATGTTCCTTACAATTATAGAAGCCGAAAAAGCTGTGCCGTGGCAGTCCGCCGAAAGCAGAAAAGACTATGCCTGAAAACCAGAAAGCGGAGAAATTGGTTGGGGCTCGCAGGGGTCGCCCATCCAAGGCGGATGAGGCGATCCCTGGCAAGTCCAAGGCAAGCACCAAAGTGCGTGCTTTTCATTTTATATCCGACGCATTATGTTAAGATGTGCAGTAGATGTTCCATTTTACCATCCCACTCTCTGCTGGAATCGGCGCACTCTTTCAGTTCAGTTTCGATTTCAGCATTTATCGGCAGATTTTTCTTATAGCGGATGGTATGCTCAAGGCTTGCCCAGAAGTCCATGGCGATTGTACGGAGTTGTATCTCCACTGGCACATGGATCTCTTTTTCCGCAAAGAATACCGGCAGCCGGATCGTCAGGTGCAGACTGCGATAGCCATTTGGCTTAGGGTGTGAAATATAATCTTTCTCCGTGATGATTTCAATGTCAGACTGATCTTTTAAGCACTTTGCCAAAAAGAACACATCCTCCTCGAAAGAGCAGATCACCCGCACACCGGCAATATCCATGATATTTGCCTGCATGGTCGGAAAATCCAGAGAAAGTCCCCGCTTCTGCATCTTATTCATAATGCTGGACGGTGACTTCAAGCGACTTTTCATACTTTCTATCGGATTGCGATCATGCTGCAATGAAAACTCTTCGTTTAGAATTTCCAACCTGCTTTCCAGTGCTTTCAGCGCACATCGGTATTGCAGCATGACTTCCTGATACCTGCGATTTTCGCTTAAAAGGCGCTGGCACTGCAGATCATCTAAGCCTTTATCTGCCGCAACCGTCAAGCCAAATAAATTTTCACTCATAGTTTCTCCATTCCGCAGGGATAGGCGCTCCGCGCTGTCTGCTGCTCTTGTGTTACGACCTGATAAAAACTGTATCCGCCAGAGAGATGGGAACAGCTGAAACCATACTGCGTTAAAAGCCGACAGGCCAGATAACTGCGAAGCCCAGTCTGGCAATTCACATAGACAGGCTTGTCCCGCTCTAACTCGTCCAAGTGCTCCCGCAGATCGTCCAGTGGAATATTGCGGAATCCATTCAAGTGCCCACGCCGATATTCGCCTTCCGTACGGACGTCCAGCAGCGTCGCACTGCCATCGCAGGGCAAGTCCTCAACATCATTCCAGTGGAACTGCTGCACTTTCCCGCTCTCCAAATCCTCAATCATAAAACCGGCCATATTGACCGGATCCTTGGCAGAGGAATAGGGCGGCGCATAGGAAAGGTCAAGTTCCGTCAGTTCCAAAGCTTTCATTTTTGAGCGAATGGCCGTTGCCAGTACATCAATACGCTTGTCCACGCCCTCGCCGCCAACGATCTGCGCACCCAGCAGCCGCAGGCTTTCCTTTTCATACAGTACCTTCATTGCCATAGACTGTGCGCCGGGGTAATAGGCAGCGTGGGATGCCGGGAATAGCACGACTTTGTCGTAAGCGATCTCTGCTGCCTGCGCCGCTTTTTCATTGATCCCCGTGGAGGCCGCTGTCAAGCCGAACAGTTTCAGAACAGACGAGCCCTGAGAGCCGTGAAAGTGGCTATTGCCGCCACAGATATTGTCAGCGGCAATGCGTCCCTGCTTGTTGGCGGGTCCCGCCAGCGAAATCAACGCTTTCTGCCCGGTTACAAAATGGGTGACCTCTACGGCATCGCCCACAGCATAGATGTCCGGCACGGAGGTTTCCATCCGCTCGTTGACAGCGATGCTGCCCCGGATGCCCAGCTCAAGTCCGGCCTCTTTTGCCAGATGGGTGTCCGGCGTGACGCCGATGGCCAGCAGCACCATGTCGGAGCGCAGCGGCTCACTTTCCTCCAGCAGCGTCAGCACGGAATCTCCGTCCTGCCGGAATCCGGTGACGGTTTCACCCAACCGCAGAGTCACGCCGTGCCTGCGCATTTCCGCATGGACAAAGCTCGCCATGTCCGCATCCAGCGGCGCTAATAGCTGCTTTGGACGTTGGACGATGGTGACGGAAACGCCCATCTCCACAAGGTTTTCCGCCATTTCCAGACCGATAAAGCCGCCGCCAGCCAAAACAGCGGTTTTCGGCTTCTGATCCTCTACAAAGCGCCTGATGCGGAGGGTATCCTCCACGGTGCGCAGTGTGAAAACACGCTCGCTGTCCACGCCGGAAAGCGCAGGAACCGTCGGCTTTGCGCCGGGGGCAAGAAGCAGTTTGTCATAGGTTTCCGTATAGATCTTCCCGCTGTCCAGTGTGCGGACAGTGACTGTTTTCTCTGTGGGATTGATCGCAGTTACTTCCTGCCGTACCCGCACATCAATGCGAAAGCGGTCCCAGAAGCTCTCCGGAGTTTGCAGTGTCAGTTCTTCTTGCTCCTTGATCACACCGCCCACATAATACGGCAGACCGCAGTTGGCATAGGACACATAGCCGCTGCGCTCGATCATGATGATCTGGGCGTGTTCATCCAAACGGCGGATGCGGGCAGCGGCAGAAGCACCGCCCGCCACACCGCCTACGATCACAACTTTCATCTTGCGCCCTCCACCATTGCGGCAATCTCCGACTTAGGCCGATAGCCGACCGATTTGGTAATGGCCTTTCCATCCTTGAATACGACCAGCATCGGGATGCTGGATACCTGAAAACGCATCGCCAGCTCCATCTGCTCGTCCACATTGACCTTGCCCACCTTGAGCGCACCGCTTTTTTCTTCGGCAAGCTCATGCAGTACGGGAGAGAGCATTTTGCACGGTCCGCACCAGTCCGCATAGAAATCCAGCAGGACGGGCTTGTCGGAATGCAGTACCTCATTTTCAAAATTCGCAGCAGTAATTTTCAGTTCAGCCATGAGAAAGGCTCCGTTCTGTTATCTTTGTTTATTCTTTGTTTTTCAGCTTGCAAATGCCCTGCGTCATGGTTCCCATCGGACAAAACGCACACCATGTGCGGGGCTTGTAGAGCACCATAACGATCAGACCCAGCAGCAGAGAGGTTAGCATGAGGCCATAAAAGCCAAAGCTGAACTGCGCCACCCAGTCAGTGACCGTACCGGCTGTATAAGTCCAGCTCCACGGCACACGGAATGTCCAGAACAGCTTAATGGCCTCCCGCAGGGACGTAGCACCCGCAGCGACCAGATAGGTCTGGAACACCATGTTGCCGAACATCGTCAGGAAAAAGAGCAAAAAGGCATAACGGAACCACTTGGAGGACATCCAGCGGGGCGTGGGCTTGCAGCGGGAGCATTTAAGGTCTGTCCCCAGCTTGCTGAACAGTTGACCCCGTCCGCAGAGGTGGTTGCAAAAGAATTTGTTCCCGCCAAAGATGGCTAAAAGCAGCGGCAGAAGAAAATCGATCATACCCAGCCACGCGAACAGGATATTGAAAAAGCCCAGTGCAAAATAGATGATGGCATACACCCACAGGTAATCGTACCAATGTTTTGCTTTCATGCGTCAGCCCTCGCTTTCACCTCAATGCAGCCGACGGGACAGAGTTTTGCGCACTTGCCGCAGCCTACGCAGCGTTCCGCCTCCACGGCGGCGTAGCAGCCGCGGCGCACCTTGACAGCCCCCAGTGGACAGGTATTTTCGCACACACCGCAGGCGACGCACCGCGTCTTATCTATGGCAGCCAGTTTCTTTGACAGCATAGCTTTCCTCCCTTAATCCTACAAGGATTTGTAATAGAGCATACAGTGGCAGACCCCCTCGAAGCCCGGATCTGCAATTGGATTCTTGAACTCCTGGCACATACATTTGGTTGCCTCTGTGCGCTCCCTGCGGCAGGGGCAGTACCCGCCGGTGCGCTTGAGTCCTTTTCTGATGGTGCTGACAATCTCCTGATCGGGATTGAGCTTGATTTTCATGTTCGCCAGCTCTTTCTTGATTGTGGCTTTATCATACCGCAGGACAAAGTCTTTTTCTGTGACGAGGTTACATTGATAAAAAAAATCCGGTGCTTTTTGAGCACCGGATTTTAAGAAGGTGAATTACGCTTTCCACAGACTGTGGAGGTTGCAGTAGGCGTAGACCGCTTCGACCTCGTCGCCCTCGCAGAGCGCGAAGCAGACCTCCGGCTTTTCGCCGGGATGCAGTTCCTTACGCTGATTGCCCTGCTTGGTCTGGAGAGATACCCATTCGATGTAGTGCTCTGGCAGCATGGGGTGCTCCACAGAGCCGACCTTGACATGGACGATGCCGTTTTCCACCGTCCAGACAGGGACGTGCTTTTCCACGGCGGCATCGGTGGTGCCGGGAACGATCTCGCTCATCGGCTCGCCGCAGCAGACAACAGGGACGCCTGCGTCCTTAACTTTGGCAATGATGTTGCCACAATGCTTGCAAATGTAAAACTTCTGATCCATGATAATTCTCCTTTTCTTTAATAGTTTTCTGCGTGAATTTCAAAATAGCTCTGGGGATGGTTGCAGGTGGGGCAAATCTCCGGAGCTTTCTCACCGATCACAATGTGACCGCAGTTGCGGCACTCCCATACCTTGACCTCACTCTTGGCAAAGACCTCTGCCATCTCCACATTGTGCAACAGGGCGCGGTAGCGCTCCTCATGGTGCTTTTCAATGGCGGCTACCAGGCGGAAACGCTGGGCCAGCTCATGAAAGCCTTCCTCATCGGCAGTTTTGGCAAAGCCATCGTACATATCCGTCCACTCGTAGTTCTCACCCTCAGCGGCGGAGAGAAGGTTTTCTGCGGTGTCGCCAATGCCGTTCAGTTCTTTGAACCACAGCTTGGCGTGTTCCTTCTCATTGTCAGCGGTTTTGAGGAACAGTGCCGCGATCTGCTCAAAGCCTTCCTTCTTGGCCTTGGATGCAAAATAGGTGTACTTGTTGCGTGCCTCGGACTCACCGGCAAAGGCAGCCATCAGGTTTTTTTCGGTTTGAGTTCCTGCGTATTTCGTTTCTTTCATGGTGGATACTCCTTCCTGCTTTTCTGCTTTTCTGCTTTTCTGCTTTTATTGTAGCAAATCTATGATTTTATTCCGTGACGAAGTCACATTCCTTTTTATTTTAGACGATTTAGTCTGTTCTTATCCCGCAGCGTGATTGCACCACGCTTCAGCTCCACCAGTCCGTCCTCCGAGAAGCTTTTGAGCATCCGTGCCACTGCCTCCCGTGCCGAGCTGATGTGCTGGGCGATCTGCTCATGGGTCATACGTATCGTGTCGGAGCCGGTACGTTCCGCTTCGGCAAAGAGAAATTCTGCCAGCCGCTGATCCAGCCCCTTGAACATGATCTGCTGCATCGCCCACATCACATCAGAAAACCGTTTCGTTGCCAGTTCATAGAGAAAACAGCGGACATGGAGATTTTTCTCCTTGAGTGCAGCAATGACATTTGCAGGGATAACCAGAACGTCCGTATCCATTCCGGCAGTCATTTGCGTATCAAAGGTGATCTGACTGATCACGCAGGAGGCGGAAAGCACACATAGTTCGCCCGGATACAGGCGGAACAGCGTTACCTCCCGCCCCTCATCAGAGAGAAGATAGGTGCGAATCTCGCCGGAAAGAATAAACAGCATTCCGAGACATTCATTGTCGCTGCTGTGAACGAACGCACCCTTTTTATAATGACGGACAAAGGCACTGCGGCGTAGTGTGTCCATTTCGCGTTCGGTCAAGGATGACCAGAACGGAAGTTGTGTCAGTGTGCGTTCCATATCAATGGCAGCTATGCTTGCCGCAGCCGTGGTCACCGCAGGAGTGACCAGCCTCGCCGTGCTCATGATCATGGTGGTCACAGTGAACATTGGGATCGTAGCCCAGATTTCCGTTGAGCAATGCGCTCACCGCAGCATCAGCGTCCCCGCTGACACCGCCGTAGAGCTTGATGCCCGCTTCGGCCAGAGCTGCCTGCGCACCGCCGCCGATGCCTCCGCAAATCAAAGTGTCCACGCCGTTCTGCATCAGGAAGCCTGCCAGTGCGCCGTGACCGCTGCCGTTGGTGTCAACGACTTTCGCATGAGTGATTTTGCCGTCCACAGCTTCATAAAGCTTGAACTGCTCGGTGTGACCGAAATGCTGAAAGATTTGACCGTTTTCATAGGTAACTGCAATTTTCATAATGGAATCTCCTTTGCAAGTTTTGCCTAATTTTTCCATGTTGGTTCTCTGCATCCGGCAGCAACGGCCGCAGTGAGCTGCCTCCTGTCCTCCGCAAATGCGGTAGTTTCCCCCGGTGATGTGCAGCGGTTTCCCGTGGACAAGACACGCTGCAATCTTGCGCCGTGCGCCTTCGTAAATCTCCTGCACGGTAGAGCGTGAAATGTCCATCTGCGCGGCACACTGCTCGTGGGTTTGCTGCTCCAAGTCAACCAGCCGAATGACCTCGTATTCGTCCAGCGTCAGCAGGATCGGCTCGGTATTCTCGCACCCGTTGGGACAGAATGTATCGACCTGTGATACGCCACAAATTTGACGGCACCGTGGCGGTCTTGGCATGGGAGCTTTCTTCCCTTTGTATTCGGTATATTCCGATTGTAGCACTTTGAGCAGAAAAAAGCAATTTTTTTCAAAAGCTGCTACATTTTCCGTCCTCATATGTGTGCTGGCTGATATTCGGAGTCGAATGCTACATGTGAGCCTTGTTCGTAATGCCCACCGATCATGACCGTAGCGGCAGTCACAGCATCCACATGAAAGCGTTCCCGGTAATGCTTGCATTTTCGTAAAAAAACGTTATAATTGAATCAGTTAAATCAAAGGAGGCATCAAATCATGAAATCACATAAATACTGGGCCTTAGGCGCACTTTTCTGTATGTTGGGATGCATTTATTCTGGAATCAAAAAATCTATGACTGCGCATAAATACTTTGCCTATTCTTCATTGATTTGTATGGGCATGTCCATTTATTCCGGTCACAAACTGGTTTCTCCAAAGAAGAAAAAAATCACTAAATCAAATAATAGTGAGAATAGT